>JAHFDU010000304.1 GCA_023248835.1 Myxococcales bacterium
TTGACCCCCTTCGGAGTCAAATTGTGGGTCTCGATAAAATTGCGAACCGCTTTGACCAGACCCGATTTGAATCCCTGCTCGTGGGTGCCGCCGGCGCCGGTGGGAATGCCGTTGACGTACGATCGAATGTGCTCTTCGGTCGATTCGGTCCACTGTAACGCCACTTCGATGCGAGGCTCGTCATTGTTGACGGGCATCCTCGTCGGCACAGCCGTCTCGGAGGCTCCTCGACTCGCGTCCCGCTCGCCTCGCCGGTTCATCTCAAACATCAGCGGCTGCACTACCGCCTTGCCGCGCTCAGCGACAATCTTGGCTAGATAATCCTTGACGCCACCGTCGTGAGAGAAATCGATCTTCTCGCCCGAGGCTTCATCTTCGAAAACAATGTGCAGGCCGCGGTGCAAGTAGGTCTTGGCCTCGAGGCGCTCGCGCACCGCTTGCGGGTCGAAGCGCAACTTGTTGCCAAAAATATCGACGTCCGGGCGGAAAAAAATCTTGGTACCGCGCCCTTTGAACGGCGTTGCTTTCAACTTGCTCACCGGCTTGCCGCGCGAAAATTCTTGCATATACGCTTTGCCGTCGCGTCTGACAGTGGCGATCAGTTGGTCAGACAGGGCGTTGACCACCGACGAGCCGACGCCATGCAAACCGCCGGAGTGGACGTAGTTGCCCTCGTCAAATTTTCCGCCGGCGTGCAGGGTGCATAGGATGAGTTCGAGTGCATTTTTCTTGTACTTCTCGACATAGTCGATGGGAATGCCGCGACCGTTGTCTTCGACCGTCGCTTTGCGGCCATCTTTGCCGAGCGTCACCCAAATGGTGTCAGCATAGCCGTTGATCACTTCGTCGACCGAGTTGTCGACAATTTCCCACAGCAGATGATGGAACCCGCGCGAGTCGACGCCGCCGATGTACATGCCTGGGCGCTTGCGCACCGGCTCGAGTCCCTCGAGAACGGTGATGTCTTGCCCTGTGTAATCACTCTTGCTCTTGGCTTTCTTCGCGGTGGTCGCCATCGGCTACTTTTCTCCTTCGCCGTCTTTGGCTGCTTCAACCAGCACAGGGATCTCGATCGGTTTGCCGACCACCCGCACCACTTTGTCTTTACGCCAAAATTGTCCGCCCTTGCCACCGCGTGCGACCAAGTTCCTTTTCAGCGGCTTGACCTCCTCGGTTTTGCCTTTTTCGCTCTCAATCACCAACGTTTCGTCGACGGTAAACCCGATTACACGATCCTCGTCTTGGGTTTTGAGTACGGTGACTCCACGACCGGGATTGGACAGAATATTCACCTCCGCGACAGTGCAGGTAAGTGCGTGCGAAGCTTCGGTCGCGACGCACAAGATGCCGTCGTCCGGCGCCGGCTTGACCCCGACGATCTCGTCGCCGTCTTGCACGCGTGCAAACCGGCGGCCGGTGCGGGTCGACAGCTCGGTGTGCGACGCCAGCGCAAACCTGAGGCCGTAGCCTGAGCGCGAGATGGCAATCAGGTTTTCCGCTTTGGGCGCGACGCGGCTGTCGAGCGACAATGCCGAGACGACGCGCTCGCCATCCTTGAACTTGAAAAACTTCTGCACCGGATCGCCATACCCAGTCGACGGTGGCACGTCGGCGATGCGGCAGCTGTAGGCCGATCCGAAATTGGTAAAAAACGCGAGCGCCGCCTTGGTGTTACCCGGTAGCACCGCCACCACTTCATCGCCTTCGCGAATTCTGGTGGAAGCGAGATCTTTGATCTCGCGTTGACGCTTGACCCAGCCATCGCGAGTCAGGATCACATTGGTATCTTCGTTGACGATGAACGCCGACGCGTCGAACTCTGGCTCGTCGCTGAGAGCGTCGATCTTGGTTTTGCGCTTGTCGCCGTATTCTTTGGCGATACTCTCCAGCTCCTCTTTGACTACACTCCAGCGTCGGGTTTCGCTTTTTAGCATGCCTTCGAGTCGCTTGGCCTCTTTGCGTTTTTCTTCGAGCTCCTTCTGAATCAGCAAGATCTCGAGTCGCGCCAAACGGTAAAGTTTCAATTCCAAAATCGCTTCGACCTGATCTTCGTCGAGCGCAAATCGCTTTATCAATTTTTCGGCAGCGTCGTGTTTGCCTTCCGACTTGCGAATGATGCGCAGCACTTCGTCGAGCGCGTCGTAGATCTTGGCGAACCCGTCGAGAATGTGAATGCGCCGGTCGAGTTCTTCGAGTTCGAAACGAAAGCGCCGCGTCACCACTTCGAAACGAAAATCGAGAAAGTAGCGTAGGCAGGCCTTGAGATTGAGGCGTTCTGGGCGGCCGACTTCCGGATTTTCGGTAGGCACCAAGCAGGTCAAGTTCACCTGCACAGTGGTCTGCAGCGAGGTGTTCTTGTAGAGGTAGGCCATCACCAGCGCCGGGTCGGCCTCTTTCTTGATTTCACACTCGATGCGCACGTCGGTGGTGGATTGATCGAGTACATCGGTCAAATGCGGCAGCTTGCGCTCGCGGATGATCTCGCCGATTTTTTCGACGATCGATTGTTTGGTCGGACCGTAGGGGATCGAAGTGATCACCAAAGTGGGCGACTGTTTGCGCCCCTTTGGCTCTTCGACTTTCCATTCGCCGCGCAGTTTCAGCGTGCCGGATCCGGTCTCGTAGATTTCCTTGAGGTCGCGTTTGGAGGCGACCAGCTGTCCGCCGGTCGGAAAATCCGGCCCTTTGATAAATTTTAATAGGTCTTTGGGTTCAAGTTCGCCATCGTCGATGAGCGCGCAGCAGGCGCTGACCACTTCCGTCAAATTATGAGGCGGAATCGAAGTCGCCATGCCGACCGCGATGCCCTGCGCGCCATTGACCAAAAGATTGGGCAGCCGCGCCGGCAGCATCACTGGTTCGCTCTTAGTGCCGTCGTAATTCGGCCGCCAATCGACCGTCTTCTTCTTGATCTCGTCGAGCAGTTCGACGGCGATCTTCTGCAGCTTGCATTCGGTGTAGCGATAAGCCGCCGGCGAGTCACCGTCGAGCGAACCAAAATTTCCGTGCCCGTCGACGAACGGATAGCGCAGCGAAAAATCCTGCGCCATGCGCACCAGCGCGTCGTAAATCGCGCTGTCGCCGTGCGGATGGTAATTGCCCATCACGTCGCCGACCACTTTGGCGCACTTGCGATAGCGCGCTTCCGGGGTCAGGTGCAAATCCTGAAACATGGTGAACAAAATTCGTCGCTGCACCGGCTTGAGCCCGTCGCGTACGTCGGGCAGCGCTCGCGAGGTGATGACCGAGAGGGCGTAGTTCAGGTAGCGACGCTGGGTCTCGTCGGCAAGCGGGATCGTTGTGTCATCCATGGCGGTCGGCAACGAACATAAGAGTCCGCTGCCAGGATAGCCGGGGGCTTACGCCGGGTCAAACAACTGGGACAGTGGACGGTGTGTCGCGCCCCATTTTTTGCAAAACCACCGCGAGGAGGCAGCCTTACTCAATGGTCGATGTGACGAGCCGGGTTTTCCGCGAAGGCGAGATGTTTGTCGTCGAGCTATTGCAGCTCGGACAGATGACGCACGCCCGAACGCTAGACCAAGCGCTGTGAAAGATTCATCGCACACCGAGAGAGCGGGCGATTTGGTCGAGCGCTTGCCTAGTTGAGCCGCGTTCGAGTTCGGCTTGGGCGCGCACCATCGGCAACATCTCTTCGCTCGGAAATTGGGCGAGTAGTTCGCCGGCCTGATCGGCGAGCGGGCCCGGGTATTGACGCAGCACCTCGAGCAAGAATTCGCCGGCTTCGAGTGTGCCGATGCGCCCCAAACTCTGGAGCACGGCGCGGCGCACGACCAAATCTTCGAAGCGCGAAAAAATGTGCACCAAGCGATCGAAGGCGTGCGGAAACCTAATCGCGGCCATCGACTCGAGTGCTTGCTTGCGCACGCTGGCAGCGGAATCGGCAAGGCCACGCTCGATCAGTCCAAACGTCCGCTTGAAAAACAGGTGGCGCAGCGCGCGCATGACGCCGCGCCTGACGTCAGGATGAGGATGCTCGCACAATTTTTCGAGTGGGCGCAGCATGGCGTAGGCTTGGACGTCGCCGAGGTCAGCCGCAAGCTCGGCCAGCGCCTGCGGATCGTCACGGCGCCCCTGACGCGAAAGTTCGAGCGCGGTGAGCAGATGGCAGAGCGCGCGGCGACGAATCATGTCGGCGTAGCGCACGTCGCCGACCAAACTTGCGCACACCGCCTCGATGTTGCCGTCGAGCTCCCACTCGATGAGATCGGTGAGCCAAATCTCTGGATAGACGTGCAGATCCCGCAGCGAAGCGGGCAGCGCCGGCGCTTCCGCGGGCGCGGCTTGAGTCAACGGGTAGCGTTCGACCACCTTGCGATAGCGCGCCGATTTTTTTTCGCCAAGTGCGAGCCCGACTAGACGCTGGTAGAGCAAGCGAATCTGGCCAAAGTCGCCCATCGAATTGCAGCTTTCGATCGCCGCCAAAAGACTATTTTCAGTGATCTCGACGGCGCCGCCTTCGCGCTCATTCTTTTCTGCTGCCAGGGTCCAGGTCTGAGCGGCACGCTGCAGATAGCCACGCTCCTGCGCCAGGCCAAACTTACGCGCATACTCCGCCGCTTCACGCAACACCGTCGCTGCGGCATGAAACTCCTCGCGCTCAAGACAGATGCGCAAAAAGTCTTCGTAGTATTGCAGCGCGTAGAACTTGAGATTGTCGGCCTTGAGCACGCGGATGCAGTGCAAATATCCTTCGGCCACATTCTCAAAACTGCCAGAGCGACGGCCGAGCTCGAGCAGGATCGCATAACAATCAAACGCCCGCTCGCGCTGTCCGCTCGATTCAAAACCGTCGGCCACTTCTTCAAGTAACCGCTGTGCCTGGGCGAGATGAGCGGCCGCGTTTTGGCGATTCCTCTCGGCATCGCCCGTCCGCGCCGCCAGGCCGAGATTGAATTCAATCAGCGCCTGCTCGTAGGCACCGAGCGCCGGGGCCGATTTCTGCACCGCTAGCCAAGCTGCGCTCTCCTCGCTCGACACGCCGGCTTTGTGGCAGGCGATTGCAGCATGCACGCCCATGTTCGCTCTT
>JAHFDU010000017.1 GCA_023248835.1 Myxococcales bacterium
CGACAACTGGGCAACTTTTTCCCGGTTGATGAGTTCGTACGCTTTCATTGTTGGGGGACCTTCCTTTCGGCCGCGCACTCGGAGCTTTATCGCTCCGGCGCGGCCTCAACCCCTCGCCGGGCAAAGCCCGTCGAGCCTCCCCCCCGCCGCGCGAAAACCGCGCGAATTTGAGTTCTTAACTGTCGCTCGGTTCAAGGCATTGTCCGCGAGAGCAAGATTGGTCGTCTTCCCACTCGCTGCTGGTTTCGGACCTTGGCGCGGCCGACAACTGGGCAACTTTTTCCCGGTTGATGAGTTCGTACGCTTCGGCCAATGTGAATGCGGAATCAGGGTAACTCATGACTCCTCCTACAGTGCACTGATTATCCCACAACAGCCTTTTGATTAAAAGCGTTTTTTCACTATTTACATTACAATTTTATGTTTATGGTTGGGCAGCAATTTACAGCCTAACCTCTCAATCGCAAAGGGATGATTTCTGCGCGACACTAACAACATGCAAAATCGCTTTTCTTTGAAATTGTAGGTTGGCTTATGCAGCCCCTCACCCTAACCCTCTCCCCGTTGGGGAGAGGGGACGGAGACGGAGAGGGGGAGGGAGAGGCGATTACTTTTTCGGGCCGACCATTTCTTCCGGCCTAACCCAGGCGTCAAATTGCTCGGCGGTGACGTAGCCTAGTTCGATCGCTGTCTCTTTCAGCGTGCTGCCATTCTTATGGGCGGTCTTGGCGATCTTGGCCGCCTTGTCGTAGCCAATGTGCGGATTTAGCGCGGTGACCAGCATCAATGAATTCTTCAAATGGTCAGCAATCCGTTCTTTATTTGGCTCGATTCCGACTGCACAATGATCATTGAAACTGAGCGCCCCGTCTCCCAATAAACGCACACTCTGCAAGAAATTGTGAATGATGAGCGGCTTGAACACGTTGAGTTCAAAATTGCCCATCGCGCCGCCGATGTTGATCGCCACGTCGTTGCCCATCACCTGACAGGCGAGCATGGTCATCGCTTCGGACTGCGTCGGGTTGACCTTGCCTGGCATGATCGAGCTGCCCGGCTCATTTTCCGGAATTTTGAGCTCGCCGATGCCGCAGCGCGGCCCCGACGCCAGCCAGCGTACGTCGTTGGCTAGCTTCATGAATGCCACCGCTAGCGTCTTGAGCGCGCCGTGGGCGTGGACCAGGGCATCGTTGCAGGCGAGCGCTTCGAACTTGTTTGGCGCCGAGACAAACGGCAGCTTCATTGTCGTGCCGAGCTCCGCCGCCACCCGAGTGGCAAATTCAGGATGTGAATTGAGCCCAGTGCCAACCGCAGTGCCGCCAAGCGCCAGCTCACACAAATGGGGCAGCGCCGCTTCGACGTGCCGCAGGCAATGATCAAGCTGCGCCACGTAGCCGGAAAACTCCTGTCCCAGCGTCAGTGGCGTCGCATCTTGCAAGTGGGTGCGACCAATTTTTACGATCGACGAGAAATCGGCCGATTTCTGCGCCAGCGTTTTTCGCAGCGTGCGCACTTTCGGGATGAGATCGCGTTCCACCGCCGCCACCGCTGCCACATGCATCGCCGTCGGAAAAACATCGTTTGAGGACTGGCCACGATTGACGTCGTCGTTGGGGTGGATCTTGCGCGCCTCGCCGCGTTCGCCCCCAGCGAGTTCGCTCGCTCGATTGGCCAGCACTTCGTTCATGTTCATGTTGCTCTGGGTGCCCGATCCGGTTTGCCACACCACCAGCGGAAATTCGCCGTCGTGATTACCCGCGATCACTTCGTCGGCAGCAGCGACGATCACGCCGGCCTTGGCGTCGTCGAGCACGCCAATCGCACGATTGACCACCGCTGCCGCGCGTTTGACTTGGGCGAGCGCGTAGAGGAGTCCAAGCGGCATGCGCTCTTGCGAAATCTTAAAGTTTTGTAGCGATCGCTGAGTCTGCGCGCCCCACAGCCTCTCGGCCGGGACTTCAATGTTGCCAAAGGTGTCTCGCTCTATTCTGGTGGCCATCGTTTCTCCTTGCGCTCACTTTACAACGGATGCGTCGCATTTCCACCCACTTTCTCGTCGGTGTCGCAGCGCCACACACACGGCCCTGACGCACTGCAACTTTAGGTTTTTTGTACAAAAAATTGTCCCGCGTGCCGGCGTTTTTCGTCCTCTTGCCAGAGCGGGTCCTGCAGAAATTGGCGAATCTGCTTCTAACCCATTAAAATCGCAAGAGTGCTGGTGTCGCGAGTAAAACGGCACAACGCCTGCAATAGCAGGCACGACGGAGCCGCAATTGGCTCCACAACAAGGAGGAGAACAACATGACAAAGCGCTCCGGCACCGCAAAGGGTTTCACACTGATCGAACTGATGATCGTCGTTGCGATCATCGGTATCTTGGCGGCTGTCGCCATCCCCGCGTTTATGAAATACATCCGTCGCTCAAAGACGGTGGAAGCGGCGATGAACGTGCGCAAGTTGTACGACGCCACCGTGGCGTATTACGAGGCGGAGCACGCGTCGGTGTCTGGCGCGATCGTCGCTAAGCAGTTTCCTTCGGGCGTGGCGTGGAATCCGGCGCAGGGCGCGTGCTGTGCGCAGGTGGGCAAGAAGTGCGATCCGACCACCGTCACCTGGAACGGCGGTACTTGGCAAGCGCTCACCTTCTCGGTCGACGATCCTTTTTACTATTCGTATGAGACAGTCAACACCACCGGCACCGGTGCGGCGGCGGGCGACATCTACAATTTGCAAGCTTCGGCGGACCTGAACTGCAACGGCACCTATTCGTTGTTTCAGCGCACCTCGACGGTCATGGCCGACTTTTCGATTTCGGGCGGATCGGGCCTCTATATTTTGAACGAACTGGAATAATTCGGAAACACACGCAGGCGCAGCTCGTCTGCGTCCGCGTTTTTCTTCAACACCACAAAAAGAAAGGGGCGCAACATGAAAAAGCAAGCAAAGGGTTTCACGCTGATCGAGTTGATGATTGTAGTCGCGATTATTGGTATCTTGGCGGCAGTCGCGATTCCGGCCTTTATGAAGTACATCCGCCGCTCGAAGACCGTAGAAGCTGCGATGAATGTACGCAAGTTGTACGATGCGACAGTGGCCTACTACGAAGCCGAGCACGCCTCGGCGGCAGGCGGCATCGTCGCCAAGCAGTTCCCATCGGGCGTGGCCTGGAATCCGGCGCAAGGCGCCTGCTGCGCGCAAGTGGGCAAGAAGTGCGACCCCACCACCGTCACCTGGAACGGCGGTACCTGGCAAGCGCTCACCTTTTCGGTCGACGATCCGTTCTACTATTCGTATGAGACGGTCAACACCACTGGTACCGGCGCGGCGGCAGGCGATATCTACAACCTGCAGGCCTCGGCCGACCTGAACTGCGATGGTACCTACTCGCTGTTTCAGCGCACCTCGACGGTGATGGCTGACTTCTCGATCTCGGGCGGCTCGGGCCTCTACATCCTGCGCGAACTAGACTAATCGCGATCGTTTTTTCTCGAAAGGGCGCAGGCAACTGCGCCCTTTTTTTGTACATTGAAAGCCGTTTTTTGTCACCTGGCTGTATTCTTGCGATTTACAAATAGCGGAAATTACTGGACGCAGCGTTTCTGTCACTAGGCACGTAATGTGCATTTATTTTATTTGTTAATATTTTATAGTAAGTTGATATGAACAAACAACGTGGCTTCACACTTATTGAATTGATGATTGTAGTTTCGATTATCGACATCTTGTCGGCTGTAGCAGTTCCGTCGTTTATGCGGTACATCCGGCGGGCCAAGACCATCGAAGCCGCGATGAACGTGCGCAAACTCTACGACGGTACGGTGTCCTACTACGAAGCCGAACACGTCGCCTTCAACGGCGCTATTGTGGCCAAGCAGTTTCCTTCGGGCGTCGCTGGAACCCCGCCCAGGGCGCCTGCTGCGCCCAGGTCGGCAAGAAATGTGACCCGACCCTTACCACCTGGAATGGCGGTACTTGGCAGGCCCTCACTTTCTCGATCGACGACCCATTTTATTACTCGTATGAAACCGTGAACACCACCGGCACCGGCGCCGCGGCTGCAGACGTCTACAATGTGCAAGCCTCGGGGGACCTCAATTGCAACGGCACCTACTCGCTGTTTCAGCGTACCGCGACGGTCGCCGCCGACTACTCCATCAGAGGTGGCTCGGGGCTCTACATTTCCGCCGAACTCGAATAAACCAACTCACTATTTACAGGTGCAGAGCGTAGCGTTCCAGATCTTGCCAGGTGGACACTGCACCTGGATGCAGACAGCATTGGGAACGCAAGCGCATTTGGCCAAATCAAAGTGATACCCGGTTTTGCAAGCAATCTGCACGCAAAGCTCCTCTTCGGCGACGCCGAGTGATGCGTCGCCCGCTCCACAACCAACCAAAAACAAAACTGCAGAAACCATTGCCAAGCTGAAATTTCTCATCTCACTTCTCCTGTTGAAGGCCAAAAAACAGGCCCTCGCCAACACATTGCAGGTGCAATGCCAACAGCCATGACACGTCAGTACTGCGGTTTTGGGTAGCCGCCCTGGTCACTCGCCCCCGTCAACCGGAAACAAGAGTCACCAGCAAAAAATCGGATCAAATTTTTCTGTCGGGCTCGGTGCACCAAGAAAATGACCTAGACCCGCAACAACACGACTCCTTAAGAAAGAGCAAGTCCGCTTAAGGAAGAAGGTGAAGTGTTTCTAAATCGTTTCCTTGGTCCACTCGGTGTGTTGCGGGCCGCGCTCCGGGTGATCCCACCGTTCGTAGGTGTGCGCACCGAATGCGTCGCGCTGCGCCTGGGTCAGATTTTGTGGCAACGAGGCGGTTCGAAAACTGTCGAAGTAGGTGAGACTAGCAGCCAGCGCCGGCACCGCAATGCCAAGCGATTGCGCCGTGGTGACTGCGCGGCGCCATCCCGTCTGGGCGGATTCGAGCTCCGGCCGCAGCGCTTCATCGAGCAGCAAATTGGTTAGATCCGGCTTTCGCTGATAGGCCGCACTGATCGCGCTGAGCAATCGAGCGCGGATGATGCAACCGCCGGTCCAAATCCGCGCCATCTCGCCGAGTTTGACGTTCCATTTGTATTCGCGAGATCCGGCGCTGATGAGATTCATGCCCTGCGCGTAGGAACAAACTTTAGAGGCCCACAGTGCGTCTTTGATCGCGGCGAGCGCCTCGGCACGAGCGCCGGAAAATTTCGCTCCCTTCGGCCCATGCAAAAGTTTTTCGGCCTCAACGCGCTGGGTCTTCATGCTCGACAGTACCCGCGCATCGATCGCCGCTGCCACCGTCGGAATCGCGACGCCAAGTTCGAGCGCGATCTGCGCCGTCCATTTGCCAGTGCCCTTCTGGCCCGCCTTGTCTAAAATCCGATCAACCAGCGGCTGCCCGCTCTCTTCATCCCGCACGCGCAGCACATGTGCAGTTAAACTTATCAAGAATGACTCGAGGGATCCTTGGTTCCACTCGGCAAACTGCTCCGCCATCTCGGGCGCGGTCATACCGAGGCCGCGGCGCATCAGATCGTAGGCTTCGGCGATGAGCTGCATATCGCCATACTCAATGCCGTTGTGCACCATCTTGACAAAATGGCCGGCGCCGTCGGGGCCGACATAGACGACGCAAGCGCCCGAGGCCGTCTTGGCAGCGATCGATTCGAGCACCGGTTTGAGCGATTGATAGGCGCTGTGTTTTCCTCCCGGCATCAACGATGGACCTTTTCGCGCGCCCGACTGTCCACCCGAAACGCCCATGCCGACAAAGCAGATTCCGGTCGGTGCCATCGCCGCCTCGCGCGCCTGGGTATCTTTGAACCAGGAATTGCCTCCGTCGATAACGACATCGTCTTTTTCGAGTAGCGGTCGCAATTTTTCAAGCGTCATGTCGACCGGCTTGCCGGCGGCGATCATCATCAGAATGCGGCGCGGCCGCTCGAGCGCGCGAACAAACTCCTCGAGCGTTTTACAGCCAGTGAGCTTGCAGCCTTTGTTTTCGGCAACGAAGCGATCGGTCCAGTCGCCTTCGAGGTTCCAGGCTGCAACCTGAAAGCCGTGCTCCTCAACGTTGAGCGCCAAATTCTGCCCCATCACACCAAGTCCAATCACGCCAAAATTTGCTAGTGCCATCGCGCTCCTCTTTCAGTTGACAGTCGACAGTCGACAGTCGAGAGTTTGGAAGCAGCATTTTACTGGAGAAGTCTGCAAATGAGGAAAGAAATGTTGCGACTCTTTTTTGGCCTGCTTGGGAGTGCCTGGGTTGCGGGCTGTTCAGAGTCGATCGCTACCAACAACGACCTATCGATGACCGGCGGCGACGCGGCTCCGGTCGACATGGCGGTCGATCAATTTCCGGCTTCGCTGACGCTGGCGGCGACTACAACCCAAGCAAGCTGTCTCGCGGTGGATGCCACCGCGGTCTACTTCATCGACGACAGCGTGCCTTCGCTCATTCGCGTCCCGCTCGACGGCAGTGCACAGACTACGCTGGCGCAAGGTGGTGATTTGCGCGGCTGTGTGCGCGTCGACCTCCAAAACGCCTACTTTTCAAGTAGCGGCGCAATCGTCCGCGTCGCTCTGGCAACCGGCGCGGTCACCGTGCTGGCCACTTCACAACACCTGCTCACGCCGCTCTACTTACAGGGCGGAGCGCTCTACTTCATCACCGACGTCTATGGTGACATCGATGCCTACAACGGCAAGAACGCGATTGTGCGTCTGGCAATCGACGGTGGATCCATCGACGTCGTCGACAACAGCGTCGTCGGCCAACCCGGCGGCCTCGCCGTCGATGCCAGCAATTTCTATTTCAGCGACAGGAACGGAATGGTCGCCCACGCCCGCAACGGGATGGGCAGCGTGACTTTTGGCTCGAGCGTGCTCCATGCAAACAGTTTTGCGCTCGGCGAAAACGGCAACAACCATCTGGCGATGGTTGAGCTGGCAGGCATCGGAATCGGCGATGTCGCGCTGTTTTCGCTCGATGGATCGGGCCGCACTGTGCTGTCAGGAAAACTCGCCAGCAGCCTGTTTCTCGACGCTGATGCCCTGTACGCCGGCCAGTCAGGATCGCTTGTGCGCTACGCGCTCGACGGCACCAGTACCACACCGTATGCAGCTTTAGCACCGCGCGCCATCGTCGCTGATGCGGGTTACGTTTACTTCACCGACGGTCAAGCGCTACGCCGGATCACCAAGTAGACTTGTGAGATCCCGGTCCCATGGTGTAGTCTCCCTCTGCCATGAAAATGCGAAGAAGTTTTGCGCATGCCCAAGGCCAAGGTTGGTCTTCGGTTGCGCTTCATCTTGATCCGGCGGGGCCGGGGAAAGCCGGTTTTTATCTCAGCCTCTTTTTTGAGAACCGCAGCCCCACTGTTCTTTTCTTGAGTCCAGCGCAGCTCGGCGAGTTGCTCGAACTCGCGCTCAACAAAGCCACGACCGATCAGGAATTGTGGCAAGCAGTTGCCAAAATACCGATCGAGCCACTGCCGCCGAGCCGATCGCTGTCCTGCCGATTGCGCAGTTTGCTCAGTGATTTTGGCGGCGCAATTGGAGAAGAATTAGCGCGGGTCCCTGTCATCGAAACGCCTACATCGGACTACTTAGGCCCCGATGATCCCACCCTGCCAATGAGGACTGCGGGCCCCAGTAGTGGGGAAAAATACCCCAATCAAAGTGACTAAGATCACCTCTTTTCAACCACTTGTAAATGGCAGGTGGCGTGCAAGGTGAGGTGAGTCTATTCTATAGGAGGTTCTACCGATGTACATCATACCGGCAAGGCGGATGGTTGTTCCGAATTGGGTGGGTGTCGCGCTCGGGGGCTTCTTTGCGTTGGTTCTAACCGGTTCGAGTTTGATGATTTTTCAAAGACTGCAGCCGCCCGTCGCGGCAGCTGTTCTTCCGGCCGCGAGCGATGCTCCTCTGGCTACTCCCGTTACTTCGCCTGCGCCGACGATGGCCGCAGCGCCAGTGGTCGCGACGCCGCCAGCGACAGCGCCGGTGGCCGCTCCTGCGCGCCCGGTCAAACACGCCAAGTGGCACCGCGGCGGCAAGAAACACGCGCTGGTGGCTTCGCGCACCGCTCGTCCGGTGACCCGCGGACGTAAGGCGCACAAAAAAGACGACATCGACAAACTACTCGGCCTTTAGAGTCTATTCACAGGGGGACGTTCCCGTCGCCCTCCCGCGCGAGTTTAGGATTGTATGCGTGCCCCGTGAAACGGCTACGGTCTACGTTTCCAACTTTCCGATTTTAAAATCCGCGAACAGCCCCTCTCGTGCCGCCCATAACAGTGGAAAGTAGGTTTTCTGCGCGCTCTTCTCGAGTAGCTCGCTCGGATTGCCGCGCAGCGAAGAGGTCCCCATGCCGATGATGCGCCGAACAACATGTAGGTGTTCGCGCTTAAAGCGCTGCATCGCCGCGTCGAAACTGAGGAGCCCCTCTGCGACCTCAAGTATCGGCGCCAGCCCTGGCTCGAGCGCAGGTGCATAAAGCTTGATGAGATCGGAGCGGTGACGCTCGAGCGCGCGGGTAAAGGATTGCCAAAGCTCGGGAGCAATCTGGTTGAGGCGGATGAACCCGGGTGAATCAAGACCACTGGCGTGGCCGAGCCCTCCGCGAATCGACAAGTACGCCGCCGGTAGCATGGTGTCGAACAGCAGCAACTGCTCCGACAGAAGCCGCCCGGTGACCACGACGCGGGCGAGCGAGCGTGTCGCGTCGACCCACTGGTCACGCTCCAACGCGTTTTGCGCCTGGCCGGCCTCGTGGGCCATTGCTTTCATCCACAGCTCTTCGACCTGATGGATGATCTGAAACAGCAGCTCGTCGGGATGCGAGCGCCGCCCTGGATCTTTTTGCAGGCCCAACAATTCCGGCAGACGAAGATAACGCGCGTACTCGCTAGAAGCGACGCTGTAATCGCTCACTGACGTGGGCGTGGGCGTGGGCGTAGGCGTTGCAGCCACCGTGACTGGCGCCGTGGCCGACTTCGGTGCACGATCTGCAGTCTCCGCCTCGATTGCGATCTCTCCCTCGACGTAACTGGGATAGATCAAAGAATAGCACAGCTCACGTTTGAGCTTGGCGTTAGAAACTCGGCGATTTCGTACCCGTCGCGCGCGCACGCCCGGCGCGAGCGACGCCACGCTTGGAGGCAGCGGCAGCTGCAACCGCGCGCACAACCATTCGGCGTATTCGCGCTGCGTCGTCGGCCGATCATCGGCGACGCAATAGAGCGCTCCCTGCGGCGCCCGCTTGACCGCAGCCCGCACCACCGCAACAATGTCGTCGACGTGAACCCGCGAAAAAAAATGAGCGCCTTCGTCGACCAAGTGGTATTTTCCGGCGCGCAATCGTTCACGCACACCGCGGCCGGGGCCGTAGATCGCAGCCAGTCGCAACACCACGGTTTGCAATCCCGACAGCCGCGCGGTCTCAACCGCACTCTCTTCCGAAATCCGCGCTGCAGCGTCGGGATCGGTGAGCATGATCGAGCTCTCTTCGTCGACGGGAGCGTCGTCCGAGTTCGGTCCATACACCGCGGTCGAGCTGAGATAGACGAAACGCGAAGCGCCGACTGTCATCGCAGCGTCGCCAGCGCGCCTGATTGCTTCGCCAGCGGGAACATTGCCCAGCGGCGGAATCGAGTAGACCACCACCGGCGAGCGCAGCCCGTGCAGCGCCGGCCCAAACGCGCGCGATTTGGTAGCGTCAAAACTGTGCAGCTCGGCGCCAACCACCTGGAGCGCGGCCAAACGATCAACGCGCCGCGCGCAAACCCGCACGCGCTCTCCGTCCGCCAGAAGCGCGTCAGCAAGCCTCGTCCCGACGTACCCACACCCCAAGATGGCCCAATCCATGTCCATCTATTAAATCACTTCGTCACCGCTTTGGCCATTTGCCGCAGGGGTGCGGGCGCCGCCGACAGCTCACAGCTGACAGCCGACAGCCGACAGTTTCGGATTCATTAAGGTGTCGGCTATCGGCGGTGGTAAGAATCGCTAGGCGCGAATCAACGCCGACTTCCGGGCGACCCCCTGGGGCAAAAAAATTGTCGGTTGACGTAGCCAAAACGCATGGTTATTTTCTCTCTCTCAGTTGTAAAGGTGAGTCACCATTCACTCCAGTAGCTCTCAACCGCCCGGAGGCGAGACGACCATGGCAAAGATTATCGGCATTGACCTTGGCACCACCAATTCAGTTGTCGCGATCATGGAGGGCAAGGAGCCCAAGGTGATCACCAACGAAGAGGGTGGGCGATTGACGCCGTCGGTGGTGGCGTTTGACGACAAGGGCGAAGTGCTGGTCGGCCAGATTGCTCGCCGCCAGGCGATTACCAATCCCGAGAACACCGTCTACTCGGTCAAGCGCTTCATGGGGCGCAAGTTCGAAGAGGTACAGGACGAAATCAAGCGCGTGCCCTACAAAGTGGTGAAGGCGCCCAATGGCGATGCGGCGATTGAAATTCGCGGCAAGCGCTATTCGCCGCCTGAGATCTCAGCCCGCATTTTGATAAAACTCAAGCGTGCGGCCGAGGAGTTTCTCGGCGAAAAAGTCAATGACGCGGTCATTACCGTGCCCGCTTATTTTAATGATGCGCAGCGCCAGGCAACCAAGGACGCAGGCCGCATTGCTGGACTTGAGGTCAAGCGCATCGTCAACGAGCCGACGGCGGCGGCGCTCGCGTACGGCCTCGACAAGGGAAAAGACCACCTGATTTCGGTCTACGATTTTGGCGGCGGCACATTCGATATTTCGGTGCTCGAAGTTGGCGAGAAGATCGTCGAAGTGGTTTCGACCAATGGCGACACTCATCTCGGCGGCGACGATCTCGACGATGTGGTCATGCATTGGCTGATCGACGAGTTCAAAAAAGATCAGGGCATCGATGTTTCCAAAGACAAGATGGTGATCCAGCGCCTCAAAGAGGCGGCGGAGAAGGCCAAGATCGAGCTGTCTTCGGTGCAAGAGACGGAAATCAATTTGCCATTTCTCACCGCCGATGCAGCCGGGCCGAAGCATCTGCAGATGAAACTCAACCGCGCCAAACTCGAGCAGATGATTGAGGCGTTGGTGAACCGCGCCAAAGAGCCAGTGAAAAAGGCGCTTAGCGACGCCAACAAGACGCCGGCCGAAATCGCCGAAGTGGTGCTGGTCGGTGGTTCGACCCGCATTCCGATGGTGCAAAAGCAGGTCAAAGAATTTTTTGGCAAAGAGCCGCACAAGGGCGTCAACCCCGACGAAGTGGTGGCGCTCGGCGCCGCGGTGCAGGCGGGAGTACTCTCGGGCGAAGTCAAAGACATTTTACTTCTCGACGTGACGCCACTGACGCTCGGCATCGAGACCCTCGGCGGCGTGATGACGCCGATGATTCAGCGCAACACCACCATTCCGACCAAAAAGAGCGAAACCTTCTCGACCGCGTCAGATGGCCAAACTTCAGTTGAAGTGGTGGTCACCCAGGGCGAACGGCCAATGGCGCGCGACAACCGATTGCTCGGGCGCTTTCACCTCGACGGGATGCCGCCGGCGCCGCGTGGGGTGCCGCAGATTGAAGTGACCTTTGACATCGACGCCAACGGCATTGTCAATGTTCACGCCAAGGACAAAGGCACCGGCAAAGAGCAGAAAATCACCATCACCGCCTCGTCGGGTTTGAACGAAGGCGATATCCAGCGCATGGTCAAAGAGGCCGAGGAGCACGAGACCGAGGACAAGGCGCGCAAAGAGGCGATTGAAGCGCGCAACCAACTCGACTCGTTGGTCTTTCAGATGGAAAAAATGCTTGGTGAGAACCGCGAGAAGATCGATGCGCAGTCGCGTACCGAAGTCGAAACCGCGCTCGAGTCGGCCAAGAAGATTCTCGAAGAGAACAAAGAGGCCAAGGAGGCCGACACCTTTAAGCAGGCCTTCGAGTCGCTGCAAAAAGCGTCTTACAAGATGGCCGAGCAGATGTACAAAGGCGCCGCGCCGAGCGACGGCGCGCCGACCAATGGCAGCGCCAGCAACGGAAGCGGTGCTCCGGGCGATGCGACCCAGGCGCAAAAAGACGTCATCGACGCCGAATTCGAAGAGCACAAGTAAGATTTGACGTTTGTCGTACTAAGGCAACTCTTGAACGTTCGATGTTTCATTTTAGTCGTCCTTCTCGAATCAGTTGGAAAATGATCGCTCGCATCTTTTGTGTGATCTGTCCCTCCATGGGCGTCAGCTCCGCATCGAGCTCGACGCGAGCCAGGAGTTGTCCGTCACGCATGACATGGACGTGGCGCGGCGGATGATCACCAACCCAAAACTGGAAAATGTACCCATCTACAGCCCGGTCACGAAGACGTAGACCGTGATGGGGTCCGAGCCGCTACTGAGGAGCAGGTTGCTTCCGTAGCGGGGCCTGCCCTTGTCCCTGAGCAGGTGCCCGGACTCGAACTGTGCGATCTCGTCGGGTCGCCACCAACTCGCGCTCGCGAGCTGGGCGGAACGCACATAGCGCCGCTCGGACGACAGCGCCAACAGATAGCCGGCGTCGCTAAGGAACGCGCCGCGTGCGCCGGGGAGAATCCGCATGCGCACCCAGATCGCGGGATCGGCGCCGCGTTCCTGGTGGAACTTCAGCTCGGTTGCTCCCGCCGGTCCATGGCTTTGCCAAAGCAACTGCTGCAATTGGGGCGGATTTCCCCAGGCTGGGGACACTATACCGCAGCGCTGGGGACGACCGTTCTCTGCTCGGTAACTCATTGGTTTGTCCGGAAAAACTGGCCAGTTGTGCTTTCGGAAATAAGCGAAAATAGTTGCTAGGTTTTAGCGGTTTTTGGATAGGTAGTTGAAATTATTGAAAATAAATATGGCATATGTTCTGCAATACATGTAATCAGTCTAACTGTTAATTTATTTATAAACATCTAAACGGAGGAATGCAAAGTGAGAAAGTATTTTAAGGAGTTGGGAGGCTTGGTCGGAGGGGCGATGCTGCTGTCGTTCGCGACCGGCTGTTTCGCGCCCAAAGTCACGCCGGGGTTGAAGTGCTCGGCCGACGGCAAGTGTCCCTCTGGCTACTACTGCGCCAGCGACAATGTCTGCTGGCAAAATGGCCAGGGACCCGCATCGCCGGCAGCGACCAGTGAGGACGCCGGAGTGGCGCAAATGGTGCCGGTACTGGTGCCGGATGCGGGTGTGGTGCGTACCGCCCACAGTGGTCTGAGCACGCCGTCGGGCGGAACCTCGGCCAAGAGCGAACATTACAAACTCATCCTGTCGGTCGGCCAGGCGCCCGGAGGCAACAGCAGTGCGGCCGCCTCGACGAAGCGACTGACCAGTGGTCTTCCCGGAGCGACGCAAAAGAAATAACGAAATAACGGAAATAACAACAAGAACAGCAGAACAGCAAACACAACAACTGGAACAAGTAGAAAGAGGAATGAAAATGCGTTTTAGAAATCTATTCATGTCGGCGGCATTGATGGCGATGGGCGGTCAAGCCGACGCGGCGATCCCGACCACGATTACCGAGCAGGGACGCCTGCTCAACATGGACGGCACCTCGGCCACGGGTACGATCAACATGACTTCGTCGGTCTATGCCAACGCGGCTGGCGGCACTGCGCTGTGGACCGAGACCCAGTCGGTCACGCTCGACGATGGCTACTTCACCGTTCAGCTCGGCAGCATGGCGGCTTTCCCGGTGTCGCTGTGGGACGGCACCCGATACATCGGCGTCCAAATCGACAAGGACAGCGAAATGATGCCGCGCGCGGCGATCTCCAGTGTGCCGTATGCGCTGGTGGCCAATGAAGTCTCGGGCGACATTCATCCCCGCTCGGTGACTGTCAACGGAGTGAGGTCATCAAGTCCGACGGCTCGCTCGCCATCGGCGCCGGCGCCCGCGGCCCTATGGGTCCGGCTGGCCCGGTCGGTCCCATAGGTCCTGCAGGTCCGGCTGGCATGACGGGTGCCTCTGGCACGGCCGGTCCGGCAGGTCCTGTCGGTATGACTGGCGCGCAGGGGCCAGCCGGTCCGGCAGGTTCGGCAGGCCCGAAGGGCGCTGACGGGGCGCTTGGTGCAACTGGCCCGGCAGGCCCGAAGGGAGATATTGGTCCCCAAGGCCAGCCGGGTCAGGTGGGTTCGCCTGGCCCAGCCGGCGCGCAGGGGCCGGCGGGACCCATGGGAAGTTCAGCTGCGTTTAGGCTGAAAAATGCGACGACGTTTGTCCAATCAAATTCGATGGTCACTGCTCTTCTCACCGGTACTGCGACCCCTCCAAGCAACGGATACTTGTTGGTTAACGCAGCGATCTATTGCTATTCGGAATTCAACACGAACTCTTTGGAAGTCGGTCTCTCTAGCCAGGCCAACTCAACCTCCGACGTAGGAGCAAATAACGACAGTGCCGGATCGTACGCAGATGTTTGGATGGATGGTAACAACCGTCACTATCATCTGTCGGTGCAACAAGTATTTTCCGTGACCGCAGGTGTTCGCAAGACGATCTATTTGAATGTTGGAAATCCGTATGGCGGGGATGTCGGACCGTACGGTTTCATGTGCACCTCTTCGATGGCACTTCAATTTGAGCCTACTGCCGCGCTGCTGCCTCTGTAGCCAGATCCCCCCCAGCGTCTCCTCGATCGGTTCCTACCAATCCACGTTTGAGTTCAACCGTTCAACCCCCCCGGTTCTTCTCCTTCTTCGTTCTTCTTCAACCCGGCGTCTTCCCATCTCCCAACCCAGAGTTTGAGTCCCAGTCGCCATCCCCGCCAACTGTTGATCAAAGATCAAGGAGCAACAAAGCCAGCGGGAACGTTGCCGTAAAGTAGCGTTTTTTTCCACGCTTGTGGATCAAGCTTCACATCGCCATCCATGCCAGCGAGGAACTTGACCGGCGTTGCAATCCAATTGCCAGCGCCAATCGCTTTTCCCATACCGTTGTCGACTATCTTGCCGTCAGCGCCAACGGTGAATTTGGCCAGCCGCTGTAGTTTGCCGCCGCGCATCACCTTGATCTCGTAGTCACCGGGATCATTTCGGCGGCTCAACCCTGATTTTCCAATCCGTCACTCTATAGAGACCGTGGCCGGTCATGCCCTCGACCACGAACCAGCCGCTGTTCGGTGCCAAGAAGCGGGCATGATAGCCACTCTCCATTCCAACCGGCGCAATCCAGTCGACCGACTTGCCGCCGCCTTCGAGTCGGCGGACTTCCACACCGCTTGGGTCTGAATCAAAACCGAGTACCAAGGTTTCGCCCCGCCGTAGTGCCACATCGAACAGGTCGGAGCGATTGCCATCGCAGTTGCCGTCGAGAAGGGTGCACGGGTGGGGTGTGAAATCGCGCGTCGCCGCAACGGTCGTCTGCCAATTTGCGTGGTATTCGACCAAATGCGCGGCTTGAAAGAGCCAGCCGAGCCCGCCCAAAACGATTGGCAGCGCCAGCGATCCGAAAAGAATTGTGCGACTGTGGCTCGATGCCTCGCTGCGGCAGCTGTGCTCCTCTTCGACGGCCGACTCGACGTGCAAGTGAAAAGTTTTTGTCTGATCGATTACGTGCGCCACCCAAGACGCTGGCAGCGCCAAGAGATTGTCTGCCTTGCAGTAGAGGCAGCGAGCGCCGAGTGCGCCCGCTGTCACGCTGAGCGCGGCGCCGCACTGCCTACACTCGGACGGGCCGCCCTGCGCACGCGGTGGTTTGGCGGCGAGGCAGGCCTGCAGCCGCTGCCGCACCTTGGCGAAGCTCTCGGCAAATCGGAACAGCGCGAGCGGCAGCGATACCACAACATAGGCCGCAACGCCGAGTACGAACAGGGTTCCAGCAAAGGAGTAAAGGTCGATGAAATCGAAGCCAAAAAGGGGCGCGAGTGAGTGCAGTCCGCGGGCGAGCAGCCAGACCACCAGGAAAAGGGCGCCGAATGGGAGCATCAGCACTGCACCGAGGGTTTTGAGATCGTCGATGCTTTTGCGTGCGTGCCACACCACTCCGATGAGAAACACCCATACCAGGAAAAGGACGCTCAGCACTTTTCCAATCGTTATTACCAGCTGCCCGATGGCGCTGCCCCAGGCGCGCAGTAGCAGTCCAGGCGGCTTTCCGATACCCGCGTAAAGCTCGGTGAGCTCCGCTTCAAGGTTGGCGCGCTGTCCTTCGGCCTTGCGCAACGCGATGTGTTCGGGCGGAATGGCAACCGACTGACCGCAGAAGGGACACGAAACGGTGTCGGCCTCGCCGAGCGGAACCGGACCATTACAGTTTGGACATTTGAGCGGTTGCACCTTCAACGCAACCGCGGCTGCCTCTGTGCGCTCGTCTGCCATCGCCACCGCGTTCGATTAGACTGTGGCAGGCTCGTGATGGCAATCCCGATGTCGGCTGACTGTCGGTGGACCTTCAGGTACGCGCGACAGTGAAAATAGCTACCTGACGGAGCGTGAGACGCGTGAGAGCCCGTCGCGCAAGGAATTCGACGATTTGGATGAGCAAGTGAAAATCACGGGCTTGCCCGATCGCCGAATCGCCCGAAACCGGTGGCGGTGGCTTTTTTGCAGCGCGGTCAAGCACATAGTAGGCTGCTATAGGAGGTAGCGATGATCAAACACTGGATGGCAGGAGCGGCGATGGCAGTGCTGTTTGCAACACCGGCGTGGGCCCTCGATGTGATCAACCAAGATGCCAAGGCTTACAAGTTGATCGTCAAGAATCCGGCCGGATCGACGACCAAGTTCTCCGTTCGCGCCAACGGATCGATTTCCGGCATTTGCAACGATCCGACCTGCACCGTCATGGTCAAGGGCGGCAACAGCGTCACCACCAGCAAAGACTCCAAGCTCATTATCAACGGCGGTCAGTTGAAAAAGTGGATGTGACCGCTCCCGCAGCGCTCACCCAGTTTCGCTGTTCGCAGTGCGACGCTCCGGTCCCGGTGCCGGAAGGTCCCTACTGCGCCGCCAAGACGCAAAGCTACTTTTGTGGTCCGACAGTCTTGTTGGCCTCCTCATGCGCTACGCCCTGCAGCTTTGTATAGTCTTCCAGTCGTTCGAGCACCGGCAGTTTGGTCGCCACCACCAACTGTTTCAGGCGGTGCAAAAGCGCCTGCGCCTGCGCGATCTCTTTGGGTTGCGCCTCTTTACCAGCCGGCCACTGCGACCGTTTGCGCGGCTGGTAGAGCTGAATTCCGTCGCATCCGAAACACACGGAAGCCCACGCCAGCGGTCGATCGGCGGCGTCGAAATAGACAAAAGCGTGGTGCGGCACATAGCAGTTGCTTAGCCCCATTTCGAGAAGGCGGGTATCGCTCGAAAACAGCGCCGCGAGCTCTTTGGTTTCGGCCGATTCCAGCGCCACGCCGGGTTGTACCACCGACTGGTTGAGGGTGTTGCCGCGAACCGGCGAGGAGTCCCCGGGTTTAGCAGCCAAGTTGTAGAGATAGACTCGCACCGTTTTTGCTGCCACACCAGGCCAGCGCCCGCGGGCCTGTATTTCGACCGGAAACAGAATGATCACGACTGCCCAGCCCAGTCGCATCGCGGCTCTTGGTTGCAGACTCTTCAAAGCGATGTCACCCCCCCAACGTCTCTTCAATCCGATGTCTTCCAATCCAGCGTTTGAGTTCGACGCGCCAGGGCTCTTCACCGCGCCGCTCTAAAAGAACATAACTCAAGAGCAAATGGCGGCCCATCTTGCTGGGGTCGAAACTGGTGAACTCGGTCCAGGTGCCGGAGTTGACTTATTGCTTGCCGCCGGGATAGATGCGCGACACCGCTTCGTGGTTGTGGCCCATCACCAGCACGCGGTAGGGAGCGTCGGCCAAGATCTTGCGCGCGGTTTTCTCCAGCCGCGGCGGATTGAAAACGTCACGCAGAATCGCCATGGTTTTTGAAAAACGGTTGAAGCGATGAGGGTGGCGGACAAAGCGCATCTTAATGAAAAAGAAGCAGACGCCGAGACCGTTGGCGAGGGCAAACCAAAAGTCATTGATGAACGCCCAGCGCAAATAGAGCCGGAATGGCACCACTTGGCCGATGTAGTGGCGACGGTTGCGCAGTTTGGTCAAATATTGCGTCACAAAAAAACAGCCGAAAGGAAAGTTGATGATCGGTTCGTTGCGGCCGCGCTTGCCGGCGGGCAGGGTGAGCCGCGCGGTGTCGAATTCGTGCATCACTTCGCGCTGGTGGCCGTGCTCGATGCGAACGTCGTCGAACGAATAGTCGTCAAAGCCAAACGTGATCGGCCCCATCTGCTCGCAGAGGTGCTTTTGCACTGCCGGCCACGCGATCGCGGGATCGTGGTTGCCCATGTTGTAGCGAATCGAGCAGCCGGTTTGGCTGCCAAATTCGCGCATCGCTTTCACCGCAACCGGATGGCCAACGCATACCAGTTGGGTGGCCTCGAGCGCGTCGGATTCGAACATCGCGTCGGGAATGGAGCCGGCGACATCGACAGTGAGATAGTCGATGAAATCGCCATTGATGACGAGCTCGACCTGTTTGGCGTCGCCGCGCCCGGCGCCGCGAGAATAGAATTCGAGCAGTTCGGCGAATTTTTGATCCTGAAAAAAATCCTCCATGTGATTGGGCACCCCGTCGGCCAAGTAGTGGCCCTTGCCGAGGTGAAAATCGCTGACCACGATCTTCAGCTTGTGCTCGTCGCTGCTCATGTCGCAACCACGGGGGCTGAGTTCGTCGGCCCGCGTTTTTTTGAGACGCCAGCTTCGTCCACGGCAGCGCCGTCGATCCCACGGGGCGTGCCGCCCCGCCCCGTCGGCAAAGCCGTCGTTCGCCCTCGCACTCGGACCATTAAGGTCCGGCTCGGGCCGAACCCCACCCCTGCTTCCGGCGCGATTCGCGCGCCGACGGCGCCTTTGGCGCCTTGACAGGCGTGATCGTTTGCGAAATCTCCGACCTGTTCGAAGACTTGCGTAACCAGCTGTTCAGCGCTGCCATCCCCCTTGGGATGGCCGTGTGGGTGCTCCGGTACCATATGCCTTCTCATTGTATATCGATTTTCCGACGAGGTGAAAAAAACCGGCGGCGATCTCCTCCCTCGGTCTGATCGTTGTTGTCCGCGCTTCGTTGCGATAGGATATCCATAGATGAACGAGATCATTTTCGTGGTTGAGGAGGCACCTGAAGGCGGCTATACCGCGCGAGCGTTAGGGGCTTCCATTTTCACCGAAGCGGATGATCTCCCCTCGCTGCACGAGCAAGTGCGCGACGCGGTACGGTGCCACTTCGAAGAGGGGGGGTGCCCGGCGATGGTTCGACTGCACTTTGTTCGCGAGGAGCTGCTCGCAGTATGAAGCTGCCAAGAGCGCTTGCTGGCGACGCTCTTGCTAGCGCGCTTGGTCAGCTTGGGTATCAGGTCACTCGCCAGACCGGCAGTCATCTTCGTCTCACCACGCAGGACCACGGAGAGCACCATGTGACCATTCCGCGCCACCATGCACTGCGGGTTGGTACACTGGCATCGATCGTACAGGAGGTAGCAACGCATTTCGGGCTTGAGCGCGACACCATCGTAAAACGTTTGTTTGGATAGTCGGGTAGCCTGGTCTCTTCTCAATACGAATCGAACGCGACGGTTTCGATGGAGTCGAATTTCAATCCGGCTTGCTCGAGCCGCGGGCGCAGCGCGTCGGCGGTGGACACGATGCAGATCTGCAAATCGCGCGGACGCAAGTGTTGCTGCATCGCATGCGCGATCTGCTGATCGGAAACCGCTCGTACTTTTTCCGCATATCGGGTGCCGTAGTCGGCTGGCAGGCCACACAGTGCGATCGAGAGTTGTAAATCGAGGCGATCTTCTGGGGTCGCGAGTTGAAAAGCAAAACTGGAACTGAGATAGCCGCGCACGAAATCAGCCTCGTCGGGGCGGAGCCCTTGATCTGCCCATTCTTGGTAAAGGCGCAGCACCAGCTCAAGCGTTTCGGCAGTTTGTTCAAGCGATGGAAACACGTGGCAGGTGAGCGCCTTGGGACCGCGTGCGTGACTGAGGCGCGCGCTGGTGCCGTAGGATAGACCGCGTTTGGAGCGAACCTCGTTCATCAGGCGCGCGGTGAAGGTGCCACCAAACGCACAGGTGGCGATCGAGAGCGGCAGAAAATCGGGATGTGACCACGCCGGCGCTGGCTGGCCGATCAAGATCTGTGATTGCGTCCGTTCGGGTTTGTCGATGAGCAACAGGCGCAGGCCGGTTTTCGGTGCGAGCGCAGGGCGGGCCGAAAGCAGCGCTTTCTCTCCCGCGCCATGAGAGGGAACATGACCAAAATAACCATCGACCAGCGCGCTCGCTTCCGCCGCAGAGATCGCGCCTGCAAATCCAAACACCAAATTCGTTTTCACCATCACCCGCTCATGCCAGCGGCGCGCCAGCTCGGAATTCATACGTTCGAGGGTTTGGCTGTTGCCGATGACCGAGCGCCCGTAGGGATGGTCGCCGTAGAGTGCGCGGGGGAAAAATCGTTGCGCCAAAGCGCCATCGTCATCGCGCAGTTCGTCGAGGCTCGCCGCCAGCTCGCGGCGCAATTTTTCGCTCTCCTTCGCCGGAAAATCGGGTCGCAGCAGTACGTCGGCGAATAGCGCCATCGCCGCATCCAGATGCTCGTGAAGGACGCTAAATCCGAAGCTCGAGCTGTCGTGATTGGTGCCGACACCGAGACTGGTGCCGAGCGCATCGAAGGCAGCGTCGAGCTCGGTGCGCGACTTGCCGGCGGCACCGCGGGCGAGCAAGTCACTTGAAAAATGGGCCAAACCGTCGAGCTCTGACGCATCGTCGCCGCCTCCGATTGGCAACGTCACTTGAGCGCGCACCAGCGGGAGCTCACGCGACTCTTCGACGAAAAGTTTCATGCATCACTTCCGTCGGGCGCAGCGATCACGACGGTGCGCTGGCTTGGCGTCAGCGCGTTTCGCACCACGCGCTGTACATCGGCCTCGCTCACCGTTTGGTAGCGCTCGGACTGTTCGAGCGCGGCGCGATAGTCACCGACGGTGGTGTGGTAATGGCCGAGAAGTTCTGCCTTGCCCCCTTGGGTACGAAGCTCGCGATAATGGCGCGTTCGCAGGCGCGTCTTGGCGGTGGGCAGTTCGTGGGCCTTGAGCGGCACTTCGGCGAGCGCCGCGATTTCGTTGTAAATGATCTCCTCGGCTGCTCCGGAGACATGACTGCGCTGCAAGTTGACCGAAATTTCGTACAGGCCGGTATCGCGAAACGGTGACAGCGCCGCCGAGACCGAGGAGGCGATCTCTTTGTCGGCGACCAGCAGTTCTTGCAAACGGGCGGAGTTGCCGCCGAATAGGATCTCGGAAGCCACTTCCAGCACGGCGTAGTCGGGATGACCCAGCGGCGGGCTCTTGTACCCGATGCGCAATTTGTCGGCGGTGACGGGTTTTTTGTACTCCTGTCGGCGCTCTGCCGACTGCTGCGGCTCGGCCGGCAGGTTTTCGGCGGCGATGGTTTGGCGCTCGAGCGGTCCATACTTTTTTTCGATCAAGGCCAGCAGGTTCGACTCGTCGACGTCGCCCACTACCACCAGCGTGGCGTTGCTCGGCGCGTAGTAAGTGCGATAGAAAGCGCGGCAGTCTTCAATCGAAATGTTCTTGATGTCTCGCATCCAGCCGATGGTCGGCCAATGATAAGGGTGAATGGTGAAAGCCAGTCGGTAGAGCTCTTCGGAAAGAAAACCGTCGACGTCGTCTTCGACCCGGTAGCGCCGCTCGTTCATCACCACTTCGCGCTCCGACTCGACCTGTTTGTCACCCAGCACGAGGTGTGTCATTCGATCGCTTTCGAGCGTCACTGCAAGTTCAAGCTCGGTCGACGGTAGACTGTCGCGGTAGTAGGTCCAATCGACCCAAGTGGCAGCGTTGTTTTCGCCACCGGCAGCCTCGATCAATCGATCAAATTCGCCGGGGGGATGAGTAGTGGTTTGGTTGAACATCAAGTGTTCAAACAGGTGCGCG
>JAHFDU010000305.1 GCA_023248835.1 Myxococcales bacterium
CATGGCTGGTCTCCCTCGCATGCGCCTTTGAGCGCGTTGATTTAGTGAGGGATGTTAACCCATCACCTCGTTCGCGTTCGAGGCCAGCCACTTCATCTAATCTCCCACGCCCACGAAACTACGAACCTTCTGCCATAGTTGCATCGATCAAGAAACTGTCTAAGAATTTCCCCGATGGCCAAGAAACGTCAGAAAGTTCCGCAACTTGTCCTATTGCTCATTGGTTTCGTGGTGTTGACGGTTTGCAGCATCGCGCTGCTCTCGCGATGCCTTTTCCAGATCAATGGTCGCATCGTCGAGGCGCTGCCCGCTGCAGAATATTGCACTTATGGCGCACGGGTGGACGGTCGCAAACCGGGTTTTCTCGGGTGCAGGGACCTCTTTGGCTCTCAGGCAAAGCCGGGCGAGCTGGTGGTAAAGCGAAAATGGGATCTCGAGTACACCGTCCACGGCCAATCGTTTGGTTGGCAGCCACAGACGACGCTGTACTCATTAGGACTTGTTTTCGGCGCGATTGTTTTTGGTTACAGCCTTCGTGCCTGGCGGCGACAGCGAAGCAAAAGTCAGCGAACATAAGGGCGCAGTGTGTGCATTCGTAGCACCATCCCCTATCTCTTGACGTACCATCCCGGCACGATCGAAAAATCCTTCCAAGAGCCAGGTTCCTCGCCTCCACTTGGTCCATATCCTGGTTCACTCGCGATGGTTGGAAAGGCCACGTCTTCGGCGGCGTGTGCGACCGCGCGATGCATGCCGTCGACAATCGTACTGGAGGGCACATCGACTTCCACCGGGGGAAATTGATCGCCCGATCGTAGCGCAGCTCGGTATTGTTCGACGGTCTCGACATGGACCTCCATCTGTCCAAGTGGCTTTAAGCCCGATTTTTCCAGGTTCGCCAGCACCGAGGCGGGCAACCGGCCCGGTTGCAGTGGAGGCGCTTTGGCGTAAAGAACGCCTGGAGTGGCCGGCCCCATCGCACTGGCTACGGCCAGCAGGCCAAAAAGAGAGCGTCCCCGATTAAGTCCGACGATGAACGTCGGATCGTTGTTGATATTGATGTTCGCCTCGCAAAGAACCGCGTCGACATTGTTGCCCGATACGCCCGCGCCCAGAACTCCGAGCACCACGCCAGCAAAATAGCCGGCCAGCATTCCTCCCGGCCTCGCGGCGGAGGCCGAGTAGTCGATTCGGTCGAGGTACAGCGTGTCAGTCTCTCGATCGTAAGCATCCATGTTGTTTGTCAGACGAGGCGCACTGACGGTAGTTTCGTATTTTCCCTCTGGCTGCTGAGGATCGTGACCAGTCCGATCAACATTGCTCAACGGATTGTTGGCAGCGTAGGTGTAGCGGTTAAGTCCCTGTGAATCGAACGCGCCTGGGACCACCGTGTCGGCGGAAATGAAGCGGGCGATCGATGGATCGTAAAAGCGCGCGTGCAAGTAAATCAGACCCTCCGAACCGCTAAACGCTGTCTCGCCATCCTGGCGCTGACCGGTATACAGAATGCTGTCGGCCGGCGTGCCGCTGTCGCGCCTGAGCGATCCGAAAGTGGCGTATTGATAGTCGGTGCCGGAGATCGGCGCGCCCGCCGATCCGGTGAGAAAGCGGGTCGATCCGAGGCGATCTTGATGATAGAAAGAGAGCGCGGTGCCGCCTTCATTGCGAGCCACCAGTCGTCCGCCAGCGTAATAGTATTTGATGAGTACGCCCGTTGGTGACAACTCGAGCAGACTGCCAAAATATTTGGTGACTCCGTTCGGTGAATTTTTGACCACGCGTTCGCCGCTCGGACCGTAGGTCATGCTAGTAGTGCTCGGGTTGATCATGCCGTTGTTGCTCTGCGACACTGCCACCGACGACAGCCGATTCACTTCGTCCCAGACAAATGTGCGCAGCGTCGTGCCTTGGGCTTGCGTCATGTTGCCGCCGAGATCGTAGCCAAGATGATTGCCGCCAATGGTAGTCGCGGCATGCGGCCCGCCGCCACAGTAGCCGAGCTGCTGACAATTCTGCGGGTCGTTGCCGTACGCATACACTCCCGCTCCAGAGTTTCTGGTCATGTTTCCGAGCGCGTCGTAGCTGTAGCTTTCGATCCGATCGCCCGAAACATCGGTCAGCCGGTGCAGGTCGTCGTAGGTGTAGCCAAGCGATTCGGTATTGCCAGCCGCCGGCAAGGGATCAATGCCCAGCGTTTGATTCGAGGCCGAATAGACCGGCCCGTCTTGATTGCGATAGTATTGTGCAGTGAAATAGGGCGACCCGGTGGGCGGCCGGATGGCGACAAAGTTTATCCAGTCACGATACGGATCGTAGGTATAGCTCTCGATCACGCCATTGCCGAGCGTCACCGCGATGACGTGTCCTTCTGGATCACTCGACATGCTGTTCACGTAGTTTTGCTGCGACGACAACACCGACAACAACCGTCCAGCCGGATCGTAGCTGTAGGCCACCGTCTCTGCCGCCGCCGGCGCGATTGCGGGATAGGTGAGCTGAGAGAGGCGCCCGAGTTTGTCATAGGTGCTGGCCATGGTGTAGGTGGTGCCGGTGACGCACTTGCTGGCGCTCGACACTCGCCCCACCGCGTCGTAGCTCAGGCTATCGGCAAAGTTACACAAACTATCGAGCGAGTCGCGGCTAGAGGTCAGCCGACCAATTCCCTTGGTGTGTCCGGTTATCTCATCATAAGTCCAGGTCAGCGTGCGATTGTTGCCCGTGCTATTGGTTTGCGAAATCGGACGATTGAGTTTGTCGTAAGCAAACGTCACTGTGGTCCCGCGCGCGTCGGTCTGAGTGCGAAGATTGCTGACCGGATCGTAGTCGTAAGTGCTTGTTCCCAGGTCGGGATCAATCAGTTTGGTTTTGCGCCCTTGGCTGTCCCACTCGGTCGAGATCAGGTTATTGCCGGCATCTTTGATCGAGACAAGGTGGCCAAGTCCGTCGTAGCCGTACTGCGTGGTGTAAGTAACGAGAGCACCGGCAACGTGGTTATAGTCCACCGTCTGCACGGTGCGACCGTAGGCGTCATAGTCGGTCTCTTTTTGGTGCCAACTTTCGTCGTTGGAAAACACTTTCCGGGTGTTGTAGCCAAAATTCACCGTCGCAGCGTCGGCATGGACCACGTAGAGCGGGCGAGAGCGGTAGTCATAGGCCATGGTTTCAAGCCCAGTCACCGGCTGGGTGGCATCGTGGGGATGGCTCGAGGTTCGCGGGATGGTTGAAGCATCGGCGTAAGTGGTTTCTTGTGCGTACATCGCGATCACGCCATCGCCGTTTTTCTGCACCAAGTAGGGCCTGCCGAGGCCGTCGAAAAAAGTCTTGGTCCAAAGGCTAGCGTCGGTCAGGGTTTCTAGAACATTCTGTGAGGTGGTGCCAAACGAGTTGTACGCGAGGGTCTTGATGCCGCCATCGCCGGCGGTGAATTTGGTAAGCCTGCCAAACACGTCGTAGACGTTGGTGGCAGTTTTTACGCTGTTGGGATCGGTGACGGTGAGTACGCGGCCAAGCACGTAATCCCAGGTCAGCGTGGTTTTTTGGTTGAGCGCATTGGTGCTCGAAGTTGGATACTGGTGATAAGTTGGTTCCAAAATTGCGGAGCTGGTATTTCCATTGGCGTCGGTCGCTGAAGTGACATTGCCGTACGCATCGTAGCCAAGTTTGGTGGCGTACCACGCGCTCTTGGCATCATTCCACTGCATGCTGGAAGTGGTCAGGCCGCGCGTCGGGGTCGAGGCGGAACAGGTTCCGTTGGCGTTCGGTGTTTGCGCATCGTAGCAGTAGCGAACGTCACGCAGCAGTTTGGGCACCACTCCACCCTGGATTTTCTCTTCGGTCAGGGTGACGACATAGGGCGTCGGCGTCATTACAAACGTTCGCGTCGTCGTCCGCGAGTCGTCGACGCCATCGGTGCCATGTTCGACGATGGAGGTGAGATTGCCAAGCGTATCGTAGGCCAAGTCGCTGCTGGTGATTGCAGTATTGCCCTGCAAATCGATGTCGGTCACCACCGTCTGCGACGGCTGACAGTGAAACGGCGCGCCGCCAGGGGCAACAAAGGTATGATAGGTCCACAGTGCCGCCGCGGTCCCGTCGCTGACTTTGCGGTTGTATTCGCGACTGCCGCATTCGTTGGTAGTGGTAAAACTATGGGTGGTGATGCGCGCGGTGCGCGCGGCGGGAGGCGCTTCGGTCTCTTTCACCTCTTGCCAGCCGAGCAGTTCGCGCTCAAGAAACGAAAACGCCGGACAGGTGTAGCTGTAGTTCAGCGTCGACACTGCGTTGGCGCGTTCGGTGAGCGCGATCGACAAGACAAGTTTGGGTGCTCGGCCAGGCGGGAGATGGCAGCCTTTGGCCGGATCACTGAGCGACTGCGCCGAAGTGGCGGAAGTATAGGTGATGGTGTTTTTCCCCTGCATGCCACTGTCAACGCTGGCCATCACGTTGCGATAGACGCCGTTTTTGATGCGCGCAGTTTGCACGCCAGCGCGAGTTGAAGTGTAGTCGACCACTTCGAGGTCTGCGATGCCATCGCCGTCGATGTCTTGCGCGGCCCAGCCAGCAAGCCGGGGATAGAGTCCGACCGTGTAGGCGGTTTGGGTATTGGTAAGCGGCAGCGGCAGAGCGGCCGCGGCGCCAACGATCATCTTGCTGTACGAGGTCTTGGTGGCAGAAAAGCTGACATGAAAAAGATCGCTCTTGCCGTCGCCGTTGAGATCGCCGGGGCGCCAGTTGAGCGTGTCGGAGCGATCGGCATTGGCCCAGGCCAGCTGTGAAGAGGCGTCAAACGTGCCGTCGCCGCGACCCTGCAAAACATGCAACGTCACATCGGCACCCGCCTGCCCAGTTTGCTGTGTGACATAACCGAGGTCACTGGCGCCGTCGCCATTGACATCGATCACCATCCAGGACCATGGATTGGTGCTGACCAGTGCCGGGCCGGTGCTGATGGTTTGTTGCGGCACCACCGTCCAGCCGCCCCACCCGGTCGCGACAAAAGAATAGACATAGGTTAATAGGGCGCTCGGTTCATTA
>JAHFDU010000018.1 GCA_023248835.1 Myxococcales bacterium
ATCGAGTAGCAACACTTGTCGCCCGTGCTCGGCGAGCGTCGCGGCTGCGGCCAATCCGGCGGGTCCGCCGCCAACGATCACCAACTCTACATGTTGCGAGCGAGTGACGAAGGTTGGTTGTGCGCGCTCCTCTGGCAGTCGACCCAGGCCGCCGAGCTGTCGCACCATTTGTTGCATCGCTTGATTGAGCGGTCGCGGCCGGAGCATCAACGTGTGGTGATCCATTCCGGATGGGAAGAGTGCGTCTGCCGCCGCCAAAACATCGAAGCCCACCGACGGAAAAGCGTTCTGGCGTTCGACTTGCAAAGTTGGTTGAACTTGCGTCTGACAGGCTTTCTCATTTGGCCGTCCGTCGATGCGCATCAGGCAGGCGCCGCAATGGCCGTCGAGACAAAAAAAGCCGCGCGGGCGGTGGTATTTTATCGAGCGCGAGGAAATGATTTCGCCTGAGCGAATGAGCGCTGCGGCGACGGTGTCACGAGAATGCGCGGAAATGATTCGTCCTTCGAAATCGATTTCGGTCGGGGTCACTCTTAATCCGTCGCTGACAGCTGATAGCTGACAGCTGATAGCTCAAAAAACAACGTGTCGCCCTTTTTGGCGGCGGCAGAACATACCGATGGTTGTGGTGGCGTCGCCGACACCGGTGTTGCCCGAGGGACCGACGCCGGAGGCGCCGAATTCTTCCCATTCGAGCGCCGAGTCGGTGCCGTCATTTTCTTTGAGCATGCCAGCGAGCACAGCGCGGCCGCGAGCCAGTTTCACGTCGTCGCGTGAGTAGATCGAGACCGCCAGATCGTGGTGGTTGTCGACCAGGCAGAAACGAACAAAGCGTTCGAAAGAGGGGCAGGCCCAGGTGCACAGCGTCGGCGCGAACAACTCGGTGGTTGCCAGATGAAATTTGCGCTCACCTTTGCCGTCCCAGTTAGCGTTGATCTCCAGCTCCGGCGTGACCTCAACGATGGACGGCGCCACCACTTCCGCGTGGTCGGCGTACTCTCCGGTCAAGATGCGGCCGCCGCGTCTCACTACGCGTCCGCCTGCTTTTTCCGCTCCGCGCAAAATCTCGTCTTGGGTGCTGGCCTTGTGCACCATCGCCGGCCCGACGATTTTGGTTTCGCTAGCATCGACAAAGCGAGGGTCGACGATTTTCCATTTTCCCATTTCGGTGTCGATGCGCGGAACCAATTTATCGAGGGTGGCGCGCGAGGCAGCGATACCGTGCAGGGTGGTGCACTTGTGCGACGAGAACCCGAGCTTCGAGTAGGTCAGGCGTTCGGCGATGCGTTGCAGTTCGCTGTCGCTGTAGCCGTCGTCGACAAAACACCAATTGCAACCGCCACCTTCAAACTTGAGGGTGCCAAGTTTGCGGGTTTCAAGAATTGTCTCGGCAGTTTCCGAGGAGCCGGTCAAGGAGACGACCGCAACGCGCGGATCAGTGGCAAGTGTGCTGATGCCGCCGCCAAAACCCTCGAGTTTTTGCACTTGCCGCGGGTCGGCGCCGGCGGCGAGCAGCATGCGAATGAGTACGGTGTTGGTGAGGCCCGCAAATGGATGACCTTTGAAAATGAACGGCGCACCGGCGAGATAACAGCCGATGATCTGAATCACCGAAATACCGTAGACGAAGTTCATCGGTGTTAACAGCACGCACAGCCCGGCCGGGATGTAGCCATTTTTCCAGTAGGTGTGGCCGGCGGTCATCGTCGGTAGTAGCTCGCCGAGCATCGCTTTTTCCGCCGCGCCACCGAGATGATCGGCGGAGCGCTTGCCCTCCCAAAAATCCTTGTCGGCTTCGAGTCGCGTCTTGGGAATCTGAGCGCGAATTTCGCTCAGCGCCTCTTCGTAGTAGTGCAAAAGCAGTCGCGAAAAATTGGCGGTGACGTGTTTGCGATAGGTCAGCGGCTCGTCGACCCAGGCGAGCGAAGCAAATTGCTCATGGCCAGCTGCTACTGCCCATTCGACGTCCTCACTGTTCGATGATGCAATCTGACAGAGCGAGACGCGTCGATCGGCAGGGCAGTGCATGGTGGCGTATTCGCCGCGCTTGGGCGAGCGCCACTGCCCATCGATGAAATTATGGATATGCGGGTGCGCGTCTCCGGCACGCAGCGGCAACTTGGCATACGGAAAAATGTAGGCGCGCAACGCTTCCATTTCGTCGTCGGAGAGTTGAGGCGTAAAAAGCGTCCAGCTACGCCGTCGCTCGCGGTAAAGCTCGGCCAGCGGATCCTTGCCCAGTTGGTCGCGCGCGCGAAACTCGGCGATGCTGGAAGACAGCGTATTCGGCCAACGCTTCATGGTGGAGTATTGGGTACCCTCTTGACGGCCAATCGTCAACAGCCGATCGTACTGAAGGTCCGTCAGTTTCGTGGGCGTGGGCGTAGGCGTGAAACGAAAATCCGCGCTCTCTACCGACGGTGACGCAAGATTCGCTGGGAGAAATCGGAACACGCGCCACATCGGCAAAACACCGGCGTGGCATTTCCCCCCGGTGCATGGCCGCTTTCCGTCGCTGATTCGCCCACGCCTACGCCCACGCCCACGATAAAACTGACGGACCGTCAGCCGATCGTACGCGCATGAGAAGAACAGGCTCGCTCTTGGCATTCTTGTGGTTACTTGCTGCCGCGCCCGCGCACGCTGGTTTCGTCAATGTACGGATTTCGTTTCACACCCACGAGCATGAAGTGACGGACCGGGGAGATCGTTGTGTTTGAGCCCGGCTGTGCTAGGGTGCGCCGCATGAACCAGTCCAATCCCTATTTGCCGCCGCAAGTTTCAGAGGCTGACCACCTGTTTGCGACACCGCCGAGTGGTGAGCTGCCGCCAGAGATTTTTCGCATCATGGCGCAAACCAAGCCGTGGGTGACCTTCCTCAGTATTCTTGGTTTCATCGGCACCGGTTGCATGGTGACGGGCGGCCTCGCGGTCGCATTGCTCGGGGCGTTTGCGCAGCTGCCGTCGCAGTTGCCCGGCTACTTTGGCCTTATCTATTTGGTGCTTGGCGCGTTCTACATTTTTCCGTCGCTCTATCTTTATCGCTATGGGCAGGGAATTGGCCGGCTCTTGAAGAGCGGCGGTGTCGCCGACCTTACCGTCGCGCTTCACTACCAGAAGTCGCTGTGGCGCTTCGTCGGCATTTTTACGGTAGTCCTGATGGTGATCTACGGCCTTGTGATCATGGGCGCGATTGTTTTCGGCGTGGTCTCAGCCATGCACGGAGTTGGCAAGTAACTCAATTCCGAGCGCCGAAAATCGCGCTGCCGACGCGCACCAGCGTTGCACCTTCTAAGATTGCCGATTCAAAATCGCTACTCATTCCCATCGAAAGTTCGGTGAGCCGATGCCTCTCCGCTAGAAGGCGGAGCGCGACGAAATGTGGGCGCGGATCGCCTTGTGCAGGAGGGATGCACATCAGCCCTTCGATCTTGACGCTCGGCAATTGCGTCGCGCGCTCGAGTAGAGCGTCGAGCTCGGCAGCAGCGCAGCCCGATTTTTGCGCTTCGTCGCCGACATTGACCTGAATCAGGCAGCGCTGAATGAGAGCGCGGTGCTCAGCGCGCGTGGCGATTTCCTCGAGTAGCGATTGATCGCTGACGGAGTGGATGAGCTCTGCCGTGCCGACGACATATTTGACCTTGTTGCGTTGCAGCGGCCCGATAAAGTGCCAGCGCGCTCCTGGCACAAGTGGTGCTTTGTCGCGCAGTTCCTGCGCATAGTTTTCGCCGAGCAGCGGCTGCCCCGCGGCTACCGCCTCAAGGCAGCGATCTTTAGCGACGGTCTTCGAAACAGCGACGAGCTTGATCGTGGTCGAATCCCTTCGGGCTTGGGTGGCCGCTGCAGCAATGCGCAAGCGCACCGCCGAGATGTTCTCGGCCACCGTCAGCACGCTCGTCCGATTCCCCATTCTGTTGGTACGGCGCCGATCGCGCGCAGGTCCTGCACTACTTCGCAAAGCGGTAGTCCGACGATGTTTGAATACGATCCGGAAATCGAGACGACAAATGCGCCTGCAAGGCCCTGGATGGCATATCCGCCCGCTTTGTCGTGCCACTCGTTGCAGTCGAGATAGGCTTCGATGTCGGCGGTGGACAGCGCAGCGAACCGTACTTCGCTCTGCACGACTCTTGCCCGCGCAATGTCTCCCCATTGAAGATGAGTTGCGGTGATCACAGTGTGGCTTTTGTCTGACAGGCGTTCCAGCATGCGACGCGCGCCTTCGCGATCGCCCGGCTTGCCGAGGATGCGCGGCTCGTCGAGCAGCGTCACCACTGTGTCGGCGCCGAGCACGCAGCGATCCGGTGTTGCGTGCACCATCGCTTTTTCTCGCGCCAGGCGGGCCACGTACACCATCGGCTCTTCTTGTGCATGTTGCGATTCGTCGATGTCACTCGGCGTGACGACGAATTGCAACCCCAGTTGAGCCAACAGCTCTCGCCGCCGCGGCGAGGCGGAGGCGAGAACCAATGTGTTCACGGTTCGATTTTGCCCATCATGCGGGGAAACGGAATTGTTTCGCGGACGTGATGCAGCCCGCAAATCCACTGCACCGTTCGCTCTAGGCCTAAGCCGAAACCAGCGTGCGGAACCGATCCGTAGCGACGCAAATCGAGATACCACTCGAAAGCTTCGCGCGGCAGCTTGTGCTCAGCGATGCGTTGTTCGAGCACCGCCAGATCGTCTTCACGCTGGGCGCCACCGATGATTTCGCCAAATCCCTCTGGTGCGATGACGTCGACCGCAAGCGCCAGTCGCGGGTCTTTGGGATCGTGTTTCATATAGAACGCTTTGATCGCGGCAGGGTAGCGGTGAATCATCACTGGCCGGTCGAACTCTTCGGAAATCGCGGTCTCTTCGTCGGCGCCGAAATCTTCACCGAAGGGCACGGTCTTGCCTTTCTTGGACAAAATTTCGAGCGCCTCTTCGTAGCGAATTCGTGGGAACGGCTTCTGCACGCGCTCGAGTTTCGACAAATCTCGCTCGAGAATCGTCAGTTCGTCGCGGCGCGTTTTCAGAACGCCTTGCACGATGTTCACCAAAAAGTCTTCCGCCAAATCCATGTCGCCGTCGAGCTCGAGATAGGCGACTTCGGGCTCGACCATCCAAAATTCGGTGAGGTGGCGACGCGTTTTCGATTTCTCGGCGCGAAAAGTCGGCCCAAAGGTGTAGATGCGCCCGAGCGCCATCGCACCCGCTTCGCCGTAGAGCTGACCCGACTGGGTCAGGTAAGCGGGCTCGCCGAAATAGTCGACTTGAAAAAGATTGGTGGTGCCTTCGCACGCCGACGGTGTGAAGATCGGTGCGTCCATTAAGACGAAGCCGCGCTCGTCGAAGTAGTTGCGAATCTGCCGCACGATTTCGGCGCGCACCCTTAACACCGCAACCTGTTTACTCGAGCGCAGCCAGAGGTGGCGCTGCTCCATCAAGAACGCAGTGCCGTGCTCTTTGGGCGCAATCGGAAACGGCTGGGTTGGCAAATGGACGATCTCGACATTGCTGGCGTGCAGTTCAACGCCGAGCGGCGATCGTTTGTCTTCGCGTACCGTACCAGTGACGATGATCGATGTCTCTTGTACGGTTTTCTCAGCGCGGCCAAAAATCTCGTCGCCAACATCGGCGCGCGACACCACCGCTTGTACAATTCCGGTGCCGTCGCGAACTTGTAAGAATTGCAATTTCCCCGACGAGCGTTTGTTGTAAAGCCAGCCCTTGAGCACCACCGGCTCGTTGATGTGGTGGCGCAAACGATCGATGTAGATGTGCGGAATCATCGCCGTCACTTCGAGGACAAGGAGACGGCGACCGTGAGCTGTCGGCCGTCGAGAAATTGCACGGGAAGTTCGCTGCCGCTTGGACTTTTTTTGGCGCTCACCGCTTTTTCGTTCTTGCCGTCGACCGTGGCATCACTGGTGGGATCGCCGCCAAACCAAGCGCTGGCCGGCTCGGCACCGATGGTGAAATCTTGCGCGATGGTGACCTCGAGCGACAGTCGCATCGGCGGCTCACCCCAATAAGAGAGCGGCAATCCGTGCAAGGTCACCGCGCCGCCAGGGGCAATCAGCGTCGCCTGAAATCCGCCGGTGCCGAGAAAGCGGCCGACCAGCGCGCGTCCTTTTCCCGAATACTCATAGACCTCGACGGCGTCGACACCGCCGCCGGTCTGTACCGGCAGCGCAGAGGGCAGCACAAACCAGCGCGGGGTCGATTCGCCATTGTGCAGCACCGCATCAATCAGCAGTCGCTGTTGCGGTGGCCGCCCGGGTCGCGATCCCGAGACTCGGATTTCTACTGTGGTTTTCATGCTGCGCCCTTTCGCCCCGCGCGCCATCGCCGGCGCGACGCCGACGATCACTGCCATCGCGAACATTACATTTCTCATGCGCAGACGGTATTTGCTTCGACCCGACAAATCAAGTCGATCACGTGATCGCAAGGGCAGGGGTGCAAAAGGGGGACTTGACAGATCGCCTTTGCGATCGTAAATATTGAACGTGTTCGAAAATAAACAAAAATCTCCCAAAGGCGAGCGCAGCCGAGCGCACCTGCTGGCGGCGGCACTCAAGCTCTTTCGCCGTCGCGGTTTTGAGGCCACCACGATGCGAGACATTGCCAAAGAGGCAAACATGGCGCTCGGCGCGGTATACCACTACTTTCCGTCGAAAGCGTCGATCGTGCTCGCCTACTACTGGAGTACGCAGGCGGCCCATGTGGCGGCGTTCGAAGAGGGGGCGGCGCAAGCGGGCGACCTGCGCAGCCAGCTGACCCTGCTGATTCGGTCGCGGCTCGATGTGGTCGGCAAAGACCGAAAATTCTTGCCTGCACTCGCGCAGCTCGCCATCGATCCGGCCAATCCGCTTTCGGTTTTTTCGAACCAAAGTTCGGAGTTGCGACGGCAGAGTATCGCTCTTTGCGCCCAGGCACTCCGGCAGGCCGGCCTTTCCGATGAGCTGGTCGAGCTGTTTGCTCCGGTGGTCTGGGCGGGACTGCTCGGCTTTCTGCTGCTCTATGTGTTTGATCGCAGTCCCAAGCAGCGCCTCACCTTTCAGATCCTGGAAGAGACGATCGATGTAGCGATTCCATTTTTTTATGCGAGTGCTATGCCGGAACTGGCGCCCCTACGCGAGCGGATCGGCGACCTCTTTCAGCGGGTTGGCTTGGTGGCGTTTCTACAGAGCAAGGAGACATGAATGGGCGAACTGATTGGAGCGGTCCTCCTGGGATTTCTTGTGATAATTGGGTTTCCCGCGATCATTGGGTTCATCGTCGCCAAGGCCTCGGTTGGGCAGCAGAAGAGCGTCGATGGATACAGTCGCAAGTCTCTGCCTGCCTCGAATGGCAGACTCGAACTACATGGAATTGACGCCTACCGCGACGATGCCATGCTGGTGGCTACCCAGATAGTCGATCGCCAGCAGGAGCTGGCAGCGTCCGTCGCCGCGCTTGAGATTCGCGCCTGCCGGCGCAAACAGATGTGGCGACTCCTTTCAGCGGTCGCGATTTTTTGGGTCTTTGCCTTCACTCTGCCCGACACCCTGCCGGAGGGAATGCATGGAGGATTAGGATTATGGGATTTTGGCAGCAATGCGATCACATTTCTAACTGCGCTGATGCTGGCCCCGGTTTGTACGCTGCTCCTGTTTACACCCGCTCTCCTCATCACCCACATCGAATTGCGCCGGCAGCTCACCCGGATTCGCAAGAAATACGCCCGGCCGGCCGAGCATCTCCACCTTCACGATCAGCTTTCCATCCTCGATCGGCTCAACCTACAGGCCCGTCAGCACCTACTCTCTCTTGGAGAATAATCGCATATGACAAACCAAGCGCTTGAACCTACTTCTGACAAGCAGATCTCTCGACGCAACGACTACATTTGGGCCGGTTCGATCACCACCGTGTCGCTGTTTGTCCTCCTCTATCGCGTACTCTCCGGCGTCCATCTCGATCGCAGCATCGCAATGTTTGTTGGAGTGCCGATGGCGATTGGTGTGTTCGCCGCTACCTTGCGCGCCGATGGAGCGATCGGACGTGCGATGAAGTATTTGACGCTTTGTCTTTGCCTCATTTCGCCGCTTTTGGGCGAGGGCGCGATCTGCATCGTGACGGCCATGCCGATCGCCTATCCGGTGGCGGCGCTGACAGCATGGGGCGCGACCCGCAAGCCCAAGTTGCGCGCAATGGTGGTGCTGCCCTTCGCGTTCGCGCTGCTTCATCAGCGTTCGGTCGAGGAGCTGCCGCAAGTGGAGCTCTCTGACTCCGTCCAGCTCAACCTCGATCCGCAACAGACCTGGCGCGCGGTGGCCGATCTGACGCTGCCGCTCGATGAGGAAGTGCCGCTCTTTTTGCGACTCGGCTTTCCCTCACCCCAGAAACTGATCGGTCAGGGCGCCAGCGTCGGATCCTTACGCAAAGTGATGTTCGATCGCGGCACTGTGGTGGCGCGTGTGGTCGCGGCCGATGCGCCGCGCTGGTTTCGGGTTGAACTCTCATACGAAAATGTCGGTCACGAATTCTTTGACCGCTGGGTGCTACTCGAAGATGCAACCTTCACCTTCGCGCCGCTGCCAGAGGGCGGCACTCGCCTGACCCACACCACCCACTATCGCCGCCTGCTCGAGCCGGCACTCTACTTCGGCCCACTCGAGCGTTTTGGTGTCCAGGTGATGGAGCGCCACCTTCTCGCCCGCTTCAAACGGGCGATCGAAACCAGCGCCGTGGCGCGGCGATGACCGAGGTTCTGCTGGCCATCGCTTGGCTCTTGGGATCGGCGATCTTCTCGCGATTGGTGCTCGCCTGGACGCAGCCCAGCCGCCGCGAATCTCTTGCCGCGGCGCGAACTGCACTGTTCTACGCATTTCTGATTGCGATCACGTTTGCGGTGGCAAACCGATCGTTGCCGCCGCTCGATGCGCTCATCAGCGCGATGCTGCTCTATCTATCTGCTGCCTGGATTCTGCCTCGTCGCTGGCCGCTGCTTTCGATACCCGCCCTGGCGCTATGCGCACTCGGCGGACTCTTTTTCGTTTTGCCGCTTCCGATTGCACTCTTCCTCTACTACGCCAGCGTGCAGCTGCGCGCGCCGTTTCTGCGCTCGATCTTGCACGCGGTGGTGATGGTTGGAATCCTGGTGGTTGCCCTTCCCGCGCAGGTTGCCCATATCTCCAGTGGGGCTGCACCCATTCATCTCCGCCTCGCTCCGCGACCGGTCACGCTCCTCCTGCTTCTCGGCACCATTGGACTTGCCGGTCTCACACTCGGAGCGCTGGCGCTGGTCGAGCTTGCCAAGACCGGCGGCACGCCCGATCCACTTGATCCGCCCCATGCCCTGGTACAGACCGGGATCTATTCGCGCATTCGCCACCCGCTGCAGCTGGCAGAAACGATGTTGGTCGTGGCGGCGGCCATCTATTGGCAGAGCGGCTGGGTGTGGCTCTATGCCATCGCGTTTGGAGTGCTCTTGTGTGGGCTCTACTCGCGCGTAGAGGAGCACGCGCTGCTGAGCTCTTTTGGTGAGTCGGCCGCAGCCTACCAGGCGCGCGTTCCTCGCTTTGTGCCGCGCCTGGTTGGGTTGGGCGACGAAAGCGTTCACCCTCCCCAGCCCGTGCACCCTGAGCGGAGCGCAGCGAAGTCGAAGGGCGAAGTAAACGAAATTTGCCCTTCGACAAGGCTCAGGACGAGCGGATTTAAGATGCGATTGCCCTAGGGGTCAGGGGACAGTCGCTGATTACTGTCCACGTGGCGGATTTGTCGGGAGCAAAGTCGAGATCTTGATCACTTTCGCGACGAACTCGTCTGTAACTATTTCTTGTGGGCTGGCGTGACCGGAGGCGGAGTCGCGGCGGCGGTGGCGGCAGCGGCGGCGGCCTTGGCGGCCTCAGCGGCCAGGCGTTGCGCCTCTTCGAGTTGGCGCTTGGCCTCGGTCTCCGAAATCACTTTCAGCTGGCTGAGACCTTTTTCAAAGTCGGGGCCGATCATGTCGTCCGAGCTCTTGAACAGGCTCATCGCCTTCATGAAAAAATTGGCGTTGCCGTTGAGGGTCCAGGTGACTTTGGTGGTGCTGCCGGTCTGCGCGAAGGTGAAATGGGTCTGATTGACCGCCTGCCACGGCTTGATGAACTCGAGGCGGATGGCGATTTCCTGGTTGGGCTTGGTTGATTCGATGTTCATGCGCCCTTCGCCGACTTTGTCGTTGCCCGCCCAGCCGTAGCCAGCGCCAGGACCCGAGGAGACGGCGTCAAACGTTTTCTTCATCGTCGGATCGAGCTTCTCCCAAGGCGACCACTCCGCCCACTTGCGAAAGTCGTTGACCAAGGCAAACGCCACTTCCGGCGACGAGGTGATGGTCGTCGATCGCTCGACGGTAAAAGTGTCTGGCCGAGTCGCCACCACCACGACAAACGCCACCACCACCACCACCAAGCCGATTCCGATTTTCTTGAGCATGATTCCTCCTTTAATTTTTAAAAACCTACGATTGTCTTAACGCCCGGTCGATAATGCTATCGACGTGGCGGAGATGATGCTTGAGATTGAAGCAGGCCGCCAGCGATTTTTCATCCAGCCGAGCGGTGACCTCGGTGTCGGCCGCCAGCAGGCCGCGAAAGTCCTCCCCGCCTTGATGCGCTGCCAGCGCTGAGCGCTGCACCATTTCATAGGCACGCTGGCGCGGAAGTCCAGTCTGAACCAGGGCCAGCAACACCGCTTCAGAGAAGATGAGGCCACGCGAACGATCAAGGTTCTCGCGCATGCGATCACGCTTGAGCTCGAGGCCATCGACGAGAGTGGTGGCGCGCGCCAGCATGAAATCGGCGAGCGCGGTGGCATCGGGTGAGGCCAACCGCTCGACCGACGAATGCGAAATATCGCGCTCGTGCCAGAGCGCGACGTTTTCTAAGGCCGGCCCGACGGTGCTGCGCAGCATGCGCGCCAGCCCAGTCAGGTTTTCCGACAAAATCGGATTCTTTTTGTGCGGCATCGCCGACGAGCCTTTTTGCCCCTTGCCAAACGGCTCCTCGGCTTCACCCACTTCGGTGCGCTGCCAGTGGCGAAACGTATTGGCCATGCGCTCGATCGACGCGCCGAGCAGCGCCAGCGTCGAGAACACTTCGGCATGTCGATCGCGCGGCACCACCTGGGTGGCCACCGTTTCAGGCTGAAGACCGAGATCGGTGAGCGCGGCCTGCTCGATCGCAGGTGAAAGATTGGCGTAGGTGCCGACGGCGCCGGCGATCTTGCCAAAAGAGATTGCCTGTTTGGCGCGCAACAGTCGCGCCTGGTTGCGTTTTGCTTCGGCGTAAAAACCTGCAAACACCAAACCGGCGGTAATCGGCTCGGCGTGCATGCCGTGCGAGCGACCGATCATCGCGGTGTGGCGCTCTTCCTCGGCGCGCCGCTTCAGCACCATCTGCAATCGATCGAGACCAGCCAATATTTCGTCGATCGCAGCGACGAGAACCAGTGCAAACGAGGTGTCGAGTACGTCGGAGGAAGTCATGCCAAGGTGCAAAAAGCGCGCTTCTTCGCCGGCGATCTCTTCGACGTGAGTCAGAAACGCAATCACGTCGTGGCGTGTGCGCTCTTCGATTTCAAGAATGCGCGCTGCGTTCAATTTTCCCGTCGCCCGTTTCGAAATGTTCGCTGCTGTACCATTCGGCACCCGCCCTTCCGCCTCCATCGCGCGGCAAGCGGCGAGTTCGACTTTCAACCAAGTGTCATAGCGATTCTGATCGCTCCACAATTCCCGCAGCGACGGTCGGCTATAGCGGGAAATCATTCTCTTGCAGATCCCCCCTTCGGGAAGGGGAAAGCAAGATGAGTCTTACAAGCCGAGTGTGTGGGTTCGCGGCACGGTGAGGCCGAGCCGGGCGAAAGCCCGCTCCCGAGGCCGAACGCGCGCTCGCACCAAAATTGCGATGCCAGCGCTAGTCCGGTGAGGCCGCGCCGGAGCGATAAAGCTCCGCTTCCGCGGCCGAACGCCTGGGCCGCAGGGTGAGACCGCGCCGGAGCGATAAAGCTCCGAAAGCGCGGGCGAACGGCCCGTTGCCGCGACACCCACCACTCGGCGCAGTTGACTCCAATCTTGCGGGGATGGGAAATCACGATCGAAGACGTGCAAGCGGTGGTGCGAACAGACTGAGCTGACTGCCGGGCAGCGGCTGAATCTGCACTTGACCCGAGGCGGCAGTGAAGGTCGGCGTCGGTCGTGGCTGAGTCGCGACTTCGACCCGCGCGCCGAGGCCGCGCAGGGTTTTTTCAAGCGCACTCTTGGCCAGCGCTGGACGATTGTTCAATTGCGACAGGTGGGCCGCAATCACCAGCTTGGGCGCCGGGCCGGCTTTGCAAATCAGCTTAAGCAGCGAAGCCGCTTGATCGTTGGACAGGTGGCCGCGGCTGCCACCGACGCGTCGCTTCAGCGTCGGCGGATAGGGGCCGGCCTGCAGCATGGTTTGATCGTAGTTGGTTTCGAGTGCCAGCACATCGCAACCGGCAAACGCCGCTGCGACTTCGGCCGAATCGTAGCCGCAGTCGGTGAGGATGCCGACTTTCGACTCAGCGTCGGAAAAAATATAGCCGATGGTTTCCTCGGCATCGTGCGGCAGCAGCACCGGCGAAACTTCGATCGGCCCTACCGAAAACTTTTCACCCGGGACGACACGGACGACGTCAACCTCCTGCAGAGCACAGTTGCGCTCGACGGTAGCGGTGGCATGCGCCCGCCACCATGCTCAAGCGGCGTTCGATCGCCGATTTTGGAAGTCCAGCGTCGACCAAAATGCGCGTCGGGGCGGCGCCGTCACCAGATTCCACCAGCGCCACATTGCCCGAAGATCCACTGCCTAAAAGTGTCAGTCGCACGGGGAACGCACACTATCATGAATGATTTTAGAAAGAAAGTTGCAGTGAGGCTCTGATGCCGCCAAGCGAAGAGGTAATCAGGGTACCGCGCAGTGCATTGGCTTTCTTGACTTGGCGGTTGCCGATGACAAATACCGGAATGCCGGCGCCGAGAAGGCCGAGCCCGCCGAAAGTGGTGACCAAACCACCCCAGAGGTAGTTTTCACCCCGGGTGATGCAAGTGGTGTGCGTGGGTTGAATCGCCGGAGTGGTGCAAGAGGAACCTTGTGACAGTCCAAACCACAGCAGGCCTTGCCCGATCAAAATCAGAGCGCCACCCACCGACATCAGCGCGACACCGACGCGCTTTTTGTGTCGCCCGCGATCTTCCAGATCGTCAGCCAGTACCAGATTTTGCGGCGGCACCGGCACGTAATAGCCCGGCGCCGCAGGCGGCAGCGCCTGTTGAGCGCGTGCCGGAATGGCGACGATAAAAACGAAAAAGAGTGAAAGCATCCGCTTCATGCGCGAAACCTAGCCAAATCCGGCCGCACTTTCAACCTGGATTGCCAGCAATCCGTGACCGGCCTCACTTTGTCGTAATGTTTAGACGATAAGGCGTTTCGAACACGGTGTCTTGCGGGCGCGCCGAAATGCGAAATAAGGTGCCGGCTTTTGCCGGAAGCGGCGCGAGTTCGACGTCTTTGCCCGCTCCGCCCTCGACGCGCTGCATCCCTTTTCCGGTCTCGTCGAGTCGCTCGAGCCGCAGGCCAATTCCACTGATGCCTTCGAGGCGGGCGCCGATCAGACCATCCCCGAAACCCTGCAAACGGAAGACATCGACGTCGCCGGGCCAGAGGAAGCCGCTGACGGTCGGCGACGCGGCGTTGATCAAATTTGCGGTGGTGGCGCTGTCGTTGGGTTCGCGCTCGGTGCCTTCGAGCCACGGCTCAACCGACGCGCGCAGCACCCAGCGCTCCTCGACGTTGGCGCCGCTGCGAGCATGAAGCATCACGTGTGCGTCGGTGAGCTTGTCCGGCAGGCCGATGTTGCGCAGCCGAAGTTCGGCGCCTGGCTTGCCGCGCGTTGCTGCGATCGGCAGGCCGCTGTCACCGACGATGCTGAGCTCGCAGGCGACACCGCTGACGCCGGTGAGTTCGAATTGCAGCACGCGATCGGTGCCGCGGTTAAGCGGAAGTCGAAGCCAGTCGGTATCGCTCGGCCAGCCGAAATATCCACTGGAACTTAGTCCAAGAACGGGCGTCTCTCGACTGCGTTCGTCGTTGGGCTCGACTTCACTGCCGGCACGGGCGCGCGCGACATGCGCCACCAGCGTGTAACGGTTGTCGTCGACGAGCTTGTCCGCCGCAGCGAGACGGACAAAATAGCGCCGGCCTGGTGTGATGCCAAAGTTCGGCACCACGATCGAATCGCTGCGATGTGCCAGCAACGTCTGCTGTTCGGCATCGAGCAAATCGAGGGCGAGATGCAAACCGGAAAGCGCGCGCAATTCAATCCGTACCTCGTCAAAATCGATTCCGCCATCGGCCGAGTCGAGTGATCGCGCGGGCGACTGAAACCAGAAGAGGTCGTTGTCGCCGGCGCCGCTGATACTGCCGCGCAGGACGAGGTCAAACTTCAGCTCCTGAGCGTGTGCGACATCGTCATTGGGCTCGAGCTCGTCGACACTCGGCCCGACCGCGCCCGCGCTCGGGCTGTCCACGGTGACCACCGACGGTCCGCCCGGCTTTATTGGCAGTGGTTTGCGACGCGAGCAGGCGCTGAGCAGAAGCGCGATGCAAAATAGCGAAATCTTCACGGCGCCGGACGGTCCGAAACAGTCGCGACAAATTCGGCTTCAGCGACCACCGCACCATCGACCAAGGCACGGCCTTTCATCTTCCACACCGCGCTGCCTTGGCGCAGCGGTTCGACCTCGAGCCGCAGCTGATCACCGGGCACCACCTTGCGGCGAAATTTTACCCGGTCGAGCGAAACGAAATAGAGTACTTTGTTCGCCAGTAACCGTTCACGCTCCGCTCGCCCTGAGCCTGTCGAAGGGCCGACTTCGACTGTATCGCCCTTCGACTTCGCTGCGCTCCGCTCAGGGTGCACGGGCTGTGGGGCGTGAGCGCTTACGTTCGCCACTTCCTCTGCGCTGAGCGCCATCACCGCGCCGGCCTGCGCCATCGCCTCGACAATGAGCACTCCCGGCATCACCGGATGGCCGGGAAAATGGCCGACAAAAAACGGCTCATTCACAGTGACGTTTTTGAGCGCGACAACATGCTGGTCATCGAGCTCGATGACTCGGTCAATCAGCAAGAAGGGCGGACGGTGCGGCAAAATGGCGAGCAGGGCTTCGGCTTGCAGCGGCAGGCTGACGTCGCGCAAGTGCTATTTAGAACCGGCGCTGCCGTTGTACATGCGAATTACTTCGTTGGTGATGTCGAGCGAAGGCTGACCCCACACCACCGCATTGCGGTCGATCACCACGGTGAAATGGTCGCGCTCGGCGATCTTGCCGACGATGCCTTGCATCTTTTTGAAAATGCCGCCGGTGGCCTCTTGCTCTTTGGTCGCCAGATCGCGCTGCAGCCGCGAGAACGTCTCTTGCAAAGCGACGAAGCGATCCTGAAAATCGCGCTGCTCTTTGGCGAGCGCCTCGGGCTTCATAATTTGCGCCTTCTTGTCGATCTCTTCTTTTATCTTCTTGAGCTCTTCCTGCTTGGCGTCGAGCTCCTTCTGCTTGCGATCAAAATCACTCTTGAGTCGGGCTTTGGCCTTTTTGCCATCGTCGGTCTCTTCGAGCGCGCGCTGCAGATCGACAAACGCATATTTTTCAGCGTGGGCCAGCGACGGCACCAGCGGCAACAGCAACACGGTGAGCAAAGAACAGGTTGTCAACTTCGTCATAGGAGCTCCTCAGTATTGTCGTGAGTCGGCCAGTATCTACTTTACGCATGGCGCGCTGTCAAGGAAGGGTGCGGCCGAGACGTTTGCGCAAGATGCCCCAGCGCTCACGCACGCGTGCGTCTGAGCGATCGCGTAACAAATTTTTTCGGGTGAATCCACGCGCCGCTCTGATCATGGATCGTGAAACCGCAATTGCTTGAGCCGGATCGGGGCCGCGTCGCCGTTTTTCTTCTCGGTCGAGCGCCGCCGCCATTTCGAATCCGGCTTTCCAGTGCTGCACCTGCTTACGATCCATGATCCCATACTACTAGAATCCATTGCCGATGGTGAATTGGAAGTCGATCGGCGCTTCGCGGACTTGCCGGTTGATCGGAACGCCCCACTCAAAACGCAGTGGACCAATCGGCGAGACCCAGCGCACGCCGAAACCGGCGGAGTAGCGCAGATTGGTGAAGGTGGGATAGCGGTTGCACGGATTGAACACCGCCGGAATGTCGGAGACTGATTGGGCCGAAGGGCAGTAGCGATCTTCGAGGTTGTAGGCGTTGCCGGCGTCGAAAAAGATGACGCCCTTGATGTTGACCGCCGCCAAGATCGGAAATTCGATTTCGGCGTTCCAAATCAGCTGCAAGTTGCCACCGACGGAGAGTGGCCTCAAAAAGGCGTTGGGATCTTGGGTGTCGGACACTTTGACTTGCGGCCCGAGTGACCACAACTGAAAACCACGAATCGAGTTGATGCCGCCGAGCAAAAAGCGCTCGGGCAGCGGCACGCCTTGAGAGGAGCGGCTGAACACCACGCCGGCTTGCAAATTGGATCGGAAAATGATCGGTCCCCAAATAGGTTTGTACCAGCGGCCGACGGCGCTGAATTTGCTGTACACCGCCTGCGAGGCGATGAGCGGGTCGGCAAATTCTGCCGATACCGAGTAGAAATGGCCGCGAGTGGTCGACATTCCGGTGCGATCATTGCGTGAATCGTAGGTGACTCCCAGTGTCACTGACGAGGTCCAGCCGGTGCGAAACAAATTGGTGATGGTGCCGGGCGCTGCGCTAAGCGAAGGTGCGTAGCCGCCAAAACTGAGGCCAGTGAAGCCCTGCTTGACGTCGACGTACTCCAGTTTGTAGGTACCAAAAACCGATACGTAGTCGCCAAACAAATAGCCCGAGGTGATGTCGCCGCCGCGTCGAGTGACGTTATAGCCAGGCAGACCTTGCAAGCTGTTGTAAAGCGCGAAGCCGAAGTTGATGCGGGTGTCGAGAAAATAACGGTCGTCGTAGCGCAGGGTAAAAAATTGTCGCAGCGACGAAACCTGGGCCTGCAACTGCAAGCGGGTGCCGTGGCCGAGTAGATTGTTTTGCGCGACCTGGGCTTGGCCGATGAAATTCTCGATCGACGAGAAGCCGGCGCCGATTTGAAACGTTCCCGTCGAGCGTTCGGTCACTTCGATGTTGAGATCGATCTTGTCGGGCGCATTTTCCACCGCTTTGGTGGAGAATTCGACGCGCTCAAAAAATCCGAGCGATTGCACCAAATTCTTCGAACGGTCGAGCTGATATTGGCTGTAGAGCTCGGCTTCGTAGACGCGCAGCTCGCGGCGGATCACTTTGTCGCGCGTCTTGGTATTGCCGCGAATGTTGATGCGCCGGAAATAGACCTTGTTTCCCTGCTGGATGCTGAATTGAAGATCCACCAGTCGCTCAGCCGGATGGATCGGGGTTTGTGGCTGAATGTTGGCGTAGGCGTAGCCGGCGTTCTTGTACAGATCGCCGAGCCGGTTGATCTCCTGGCGCAGCCGCGTGCTCGAGAAACTTTCGCCCGCGTGAATCTGCAAACGCTTCATCAGTTCCGCTTTGGGAACGATCAAATCGCCGTCAAAATCGATCGCGCCGAATTTGTAAGGCAGCCCCTCGTCGAGCGGGATGGTGATGTAAAGCCAGGTCTTGTCGGGAGACAATTCGATCTGGGGTTTTGAAATTTTCACGTCGATGTAGCCGCGATCGAAATAAAAAGCGGTCAAGAGTTGTATGTCGGTTTGAAAGGCGTCCTCGCGAAAAGTGCCCGACGAGGTGATGAACGAAAGAAAGCCGCCCTCCTGAGTCTGCATCACCGCCTTGAGCTCGTCGCCGCTTACGTGGGCGTTGCCAATAAAATGAACTTCGCGGACCTCTACTTTGGCGTGCTCGTCAATCTTGAAGGTGACGTCGACCTGTTCGCCGTTGGGCTTTACAATCGATGCGACCTCGGCGAGGTAGTAACCCTTCTCGACATAGAGGTCGCGGATCTTCTCTTCGTTGCGCCGCACCTTGGCCATGTCGATGATGGTGCGCGGTTTGACATCGAGTACTTCATTGATCTTGTCGAGCCCGACCTCTTCGGCGCCAGCGACGAAAATCTTGCGAATCGCCGGTTTTTCTTTGACCACAAAGGTCAGGCTGACTTTGCCGTCCTCGTCGCTAGCTTCGATGCGTACATCGTCGAAAAACCCCATCTTCCACACCGAGAGCACATCTCGTCGCAAACTGCGCGGGTCGAAAGTCTGACCGGGCTGAACGAGAATGATGCTCTTGATCGCCTCGTCTTCCGTACGCCGGTTGCCGGAAAAATGGATGCTGCCGATCGGCTGGCCAACGAACGGTTCTGCTTCGCTGAGGGATTCAGCCGACGCAAGTGGTGCGATCAAGAGTAGCAGGGCTGCGGAAAAACATCGCCAGAGATTACGCATCGGCCTCGACCACCGTGCCGTCGACCATGCGCACCCGTCGTGGCAGCCGCGCCGCAAAATCGGCGTTGTGGGTGACCACGATCATGGTCATCTGCCGCTCGCGGTTGAGTTCGACGATGAGGGCGTGAATGTCCTCGCTGGTGCGGGTGTCGAGGTTGCCGGTCGGTTCGTCGGCGAGCAGCGCCCGCGGCTCCATGATAAGCGCGCGACCGAGCGCGACGCGCTGCTGTTCGCCACCCGACAGTTCACCCGGTCGGTGGGTCAAGCGATGTCCGAGACCGACGCGTTCGAGTAAAGCGCGCGCCCGGGTGATCGCTTGCGTGCGCGCAACGCCAGCGATGAGCGCGGGCATGGCGCAATTTTCTTCGGCAGTAAATTCAGGCAGCAAGTGGTGGAACTGGAACACGAATCCAATGGTGTGATTGCGAAAGCGCGCCAGTTCCGACGCTGGCAATCGCGCGGTGTCGACGCCGTCGTAGAGGACTTGGCCACTGCTCGGGCGGTCGAGAGTGCCGAGTAGGTGAAGTAGGGTGGATTTGCCGGCGCCCGACGAACCGACCACCGCCACCATCTCACCCGCTGCGACGTCGAGAGCAATATCGCGCAGGACATCGAGGCGACTTTCGCCATGGTCGAACGACTTGCTCAACGATCGGATCTCAATGCGGGCGCCGGACATAAAGGTTCTCGAGGTTATCGATCCCCCTCCACGCTGACAACATAAATGTGCAGCGGCATAGGGCGTACGCATCAAAATCCGATCTCCCCTCGAGCCCGAGCCCGCGTGCCAGCCCGAGCCCGATCTGAAAAGCCGGGCTCGGACTCCGGGCCTGCGGCCCTGGGCTCGGACTCGGGCTCGACGGAGATCCTGCTTCGAACCCGCGCGGTTCGAAGTAATGAAAGATTTAGATGCGATTGCCCTGGCAGCGGCACGCACCACGTTTGGTTTCAACGTGGGCTCGCGATGCTTCGAGCCTTGATGCACTGCTAGCTTGAGATCACTAGGTAAGAGCGTAGTTTGATAGCAGGATGTTTCCGTCGGAAAAAACCATCTCCCAGATCTCGTATCCGGTGAAGTTGAACAGCTCCAACGTCAGGTCGCCAGAGAATTTGAACCGCCGCTCTGGAAGGTTTGCGCTCATCCAAGCGGAGTGAAAACGGCGCGAAGATGTTCAAACGCGAGCATCAGAGTTTGTGCATCACGCGTCGGGCGTTCCCCGTCGGGAATTCGAATATCATCGAGGCGGCGAAATAGCTCTTCAAAGACAATCCGTAGCTCGAGCCGAGCCAGGCTCGCGCCAAGGCAAATATGAGGGCCGAGACCGAACGCCAAATGCGGGTTTGGGTTCCGGTCGATGCAGAAGACATCGGGATTGGCGAAAACCCGTTCATCACGGTTGGCTGACTGCCAGAGCAGCAGGATCTTGTCTCCCGCTCGAAGCTGTTGGCCGAGGAATTCGTGGTCACGGGTCACGGTGCGGCTATGCGAAAGCAGGGAGCTGGTCCAACGCAGAATCTCCTCTACCGCCGAGTCGAGCAGGCCGGGATTCTGCCGCAGCTTTTCCCGCTCGGTCGGGAAGCGGCTAAACCCCATCAGGCCACCGACAATCGAAGTGCGCGTGGTCTCATTGCCACCAACCAGGAGCAAGACCAGGAACATGATCAACTCATCTTCAACCAGGCTGTCTTTTATTTCATGCGCCACCAGTGGCGTGCCACCAAATTCGCCGGCATCGTATCGGGCGGTAAGGATGCTGATGAGGTCGTCGCGTGGTGATGCGCGGCGTTCCTCGATGACCTCACCACAGAGGGCAACGAACTCGCGAAAGGCTGCCGTGGCTTGGGCCACGCGCGGATCGTCGATGGAATAACCTTCAGCAGCAGTCATCTCTTCCGACCAGCGCTGGAGCTTGCTTCTGCTTGAAGCGCCAAAGCCCAAGAGTTCTGCGATCACGATAAGAGGAACATGCGCTGCGACATCGCGGACAAAATTTACTTCGCTGCGGGCCTTAATTTCGTCGATGATTTCGACGGTAATCTGGCGAATCCGATCGGCCATGGCTTTGATCCGGTTTGGCGTGAAGCCGCGGCTAACAAAGCGACGCTGACGTGCGTGTTCCGGATCGTCGAGAGTCATGATCGACAACGGGGCGAGCATCACCGGGCGGTTGCCCTGCCCTGAGCAATAGAGCTCTGCGTTGCGCGCAACCTGGGCGATGTCAGCGTAGCGACTTACTACCCAAAGTTCATTCTTGCGGTCGCGATACAGCGGTGCTTCGTCGCGCAGCTTGCGGTACGTAGACCACGGGTCATCGTAGAGGGAGGGGGAGAGAACATCGATATCGAAAGATCCGTCTGCCGCATCGTCAGCGATCACGAGTGTACTCGCCGGTAGACATCCGAAGAGCCTCAAGTCCGTTGGCATAGAGTTCCATCATCGCGCGGGTATCCCAAACCGATAGCGGCGCTCCATCGTCGGCGACTAAGACCAGGCCGGCCTCGATAATGAACAATATTACCACTGGTTCCGAGTCATTGGGAACTGCCAGTGTGTGTACGCTACCTGGTGGTTCGAAGATGTAAGAGCCTGGCTCGGCGATCCAGTCATACTCAAGATAGCGCCAGCGTCCTGCAAGGGTGTAAGCGTGCACGCAGCCGAGATGTTGGTGTTTAGGAAGAACTGTGCCAGGGGCAAAGCGGAACATCGCAGAGTAGCCGCCGGCCTCTGAAAATTGGCGCAGCATCCTCAGTTCGATGCCATCGGTCAGCTCAACCCACGGGGCGTCATCGATCGTGATCGGTCTCGGATTTTCTAAATCTGCCATAAAGGAGGGCTCCCTATGAAATGCGCGTACGACACTTACCACGCGAGAAGACAGTTTTCAATTTGTAGCGAAGAGCCATAACTCCGCTCTAAGGATTTTTTCTCCCGTCGAGCTCTCCTCGAGGTCGTGTTTTCGCCCTTTTGCGGGCTGGTCTCGACGACGAAAAGGGCTTAGAGCGGAGTTATGGGCAGCACCGAGAAAGTGGGGCACCACTTCGCCGGAGCGAAGGCTATAGGGCAGCAGCGATTCTCGGAGCAAGTCCCTCTCCTCGGCGCTGCGCTTGGCGCTCTTCGAGCGTCCCGCGTGCGACCAGTTCGTAGACCACGGCACGTTTGCCTTCGCGCGGCCTGAGCAGGCGGCCGACCCGCTGCACATGTTCGCGCTCTCCCTGCGCGCCGCCGACGACTGGGCTTGACCCGATTTCACGGACACTCCCCAAAACGCGAAAAGCGTGCAATAGGAGTGTTAAATGGCAAAACGGATCAAGAGAACATTCAATTCAGAATTCAAATCGCAAGCCGTTGACT
>JAHFDU010000306.1:0-3887 GCA_023248835.1 Myxococcales bacterium
CCACTTGCGGGTAAACACCGCCGACTGATCATACACCTTACGCATTTCTGACATGGACAGGGGGACGTTCCGTTCGCCCTCGCACTCGGCGCATTCGCGCCGGCTCGGGCCGAACCCCCTCGTCGAGCAAAGCCCGACGGTTCGGCTTCGCACTCGGACCATTAAGGTCCGGCTCAGCCTCACCCCTCCCGCCACGCGAGGACCGCGCGAGTTTCGGATTGCGATCAAGGCTTCGTTGCGCATTTTTCAGCGATCCACTTGCGGGTAAACACCGCTGACTGATCATACACCTTACGCATTTCCTCCACCGTGTGTTTCTCAATTCTGCCGCCGAGGAGGGGAATCGACACCTTCACTATTCCTGAGAAGTCGCGTCGACAGCGCGCCTCGCCAGCCGATTTCACGGCATAGGTCCCGCGCATGGTGAAGCGATCTTTGGCCATGTGTGGCTCGATGAGCACCTCCATCGAATTCTTCGCCCAGTCGAGCGTGTCGGTCTCTGTATAACCAAAATTGTCTTTGACGATCGCGGCCATGATCGCCGGCACCGGCGTCGACGGGTCGATTCTCTGCACCCGGCGAAAAATTTTTCCGTCATCGGTCTTGCTCACGACTTCACGCTTCTTGATGTTGAGTACTTTGTACAGCCCTTCGTTGAACTCGTCTGAGAGGAATGCCTTCCAGTAGCCCGCCACGTCGATGTCGAAGTCGTGCGAAAAGTGAAAGTCCATGGTGCCTCCATCGCCAACGTAACGAGAGGGAGTCGGTTTGTCCAGCGCGCAACTTTTTCCCCGCGGCTGCCGATAATCACGAGACAGAGGAATCGCCGGCGCTTTTGCGGTATGCTGTGCGACCACAGGGGAGAACATGCGCGCGCGAACAGGGCTTGGACTATTGTTGGCACTTGCACTATCGACCGGTTGTAAACCGCGCACCGAGATCGTCTTGGGAGTGGCGACGGAGCTGCCAGCGCCGGGGAAGATCAATCGCGTGACGCTGACCGCCTATCAGGGCGGGGAGATGACCTTTACGCTGTTCGGTCCTTTTTCTTGGCGCATCACCGGTACGCAGAGCGGCAGTTTCAATATTCCGGGCACCTATGGCCTTTATGCTCCCGACGGTGGCGAAAAACGTTTCCAGATTGTGGTGACTGGTTGCCTGGTCAACCGAAAAAACAACGAGATGGAGGTGGGCGACGAAGCTAAGTGCGATCCGGCGATGGGAGACAAGAACATCGTGATTCGCAAAGCGGTGCTCACCACCCTCAGTGGCAAAACACTGTTTGTGCGGCTCGATCTTTCGCTCACCTGTATCAACGCCAAAGACTGCGGCACCGACTACACCTGCATCGACGGCGGCTGTGCGCCCTCCTACATCGATCCGAAGTCGCTGCCCGAATACCAAAGCGGCATGGAGAAGTATATTTTCTGCGGCGCGCTCGACGGTGGACTCATTGACACCTCGACTTGCAGTCCTGGCCCGTGCATGGGCCTGCCGCTCGCGCCCGACGCCGGCAGTTGCGCCCCGGGCCAAACCTGCACCGACGGGATTTGCTACAAGACTACCGACGGTGGCAGCGTGCCAGCGATGCCCGACAAACAGGTCGGCGAAGTGTGCGCGCCTTCGCCGCCAGCGACCTATGATCCCTGCCATGATTTCGATGTGCAGTGCATTGCTGAGCAGGGTAGCCCGAGCTCCAGTCCTTCTCAAATCTGTCGCCAGCTCTGCGATCACTCGACTCCGATTCCCGGCGACTGCACGAAACCAAATTTGCTGTTGCCGAGTCCGCCTGGTTACGTGCCGCAGTCGATCTGCCTTCCGGGCGGTCAGGTCGGGTCGCCGCGCGATGTTTGCACCGTGCGTTGCGATCCTTTCGCTGCCACCGGCAGCGCCAACGGTTGCGATGACCACGATCAGCAGACCTGCCGCTTTATCATCTACATCCCTTACACCACCGAGTGCACCCATTATCCTGGCTCGGGTGGCAATGACGGGGATCTTTGCGACTCCAGCGATCAATGCAAGGTCGGATACGCTTGCGCGCCGGGCATTCGCACCGATGGTGGGGTCAGCCCGGCCAAGTGCCGCCAGATGTGCCGGCCCGGGGGCTCGAGTTGCGACAACGCGGGCACCTGCAACACCGCCTATACGATCGCCCCCCACGGCATGTCGATCCCCGACGGTGGCGTCAATCCCACCAATTTCGGTTTTTGTTGCCCGCCTGGCGGTTGCTAGCTCACCGCCTCAAAAACTGGGCAGGCGAGCACCGGCTGCTGCGGATACTTATTCGTTAGTTTGGCGCAAAGAATGAAGCAGCTGGTCTGGCTGCGCACCAGTTTGCTGTGAACGCACCGGTGACACAGGCTCTGAGGAAACGGCTTTTTGTCGTCTCCGGGCGTGTTGGGCTTACGCTGAGCGATAGGTGGTCGAGCGGCGATGGCCGGCGGTCTTGACGCGCTTGGTGGCGCGCAATTTTCCGAGGCCCGCCTTGACCAGCGGGCGCGGCAAATCAAGTTCGGCCTGAATTTGCTCGCTGCGCATTCCCGGCGAAGTCTTGACCACTTCGACGATGCGCGACAGCACGTCTTCGGTCAGGCGGGCGCGCGGGCGAATGACGTTGTCGCCGAGCACGTCACCGACCGGCAGCGCCTGCAGCATGGTCCAGTGCGGGTCTTTGCGCAGACCTTCGACCAAATTGCCGAGGGTGGCACCGCGTCCGTGCAGCAGCATGCTACGCACGCGCGCGCCCATCGCTTCGACCAGAATCTCTTGTCGTCGCTCCGGGGAAAGTAGCTCGAGAACGTCGTCTGTGTTCACTTTTGATTTACTGGCCATTTTTAAAAATCTCCCTTACCACCGCAATAGTGAGAGTCTTATCGCCAATGGCAAGAATATTCAATAGGGGGTGAGAAAAAATTGGCCTAATTGAGTGAATAGGTGGTGGCGCGGCGTTGGCCCGCAGTCCGGACGCGCTTGGTGTCGCGCAGCTTGGCCAGACCAATCTTGACGAGCTTAGGCGGCAGCGCTAGTTCGCGCTGAATTTCCTCTGAGCGCAGGCCCGGGGTCTTCTCGATAAAACCGGCGATGCGCTCAAGCGTGGCGCTGTCCACCAGCGAGCGACGGCCGCGCTGGCCCGGCTCTAAAAGGCCGCCAAACAGAATCGACTGCAGACTGATGTCGCGCAGCGAATCCCAGTGTGAATCGGTGGTCAATGCGCTGACAAACTTGCCCAGTGTCGCTTGGCGATGACGGTCGAGCAGAGTCTGCGCCTTGCTGCGGGTTGCTTCATTGAGTAGCTCCTGCCGCCGAACCGGAGGCAGAAACGCCAGGATGTCATTGCTGTCGGTTTCGGACTTTTTGAGCTTGGCCATAGTAGGTCTCCTTATGCGTAAGTTTCCGCTTCAAGGCCAGTACGTATGCCAATAAGCGGTACCTACTGTCAAGGAATATATTGCAAATTAAATAACTAGCCGACAGCCAACAGCGGACAGGAGAAGCTAGCCGACAGCCAACAGCTGACAGCCGACAGTGGAGAAGCGCTTGGACACGTTCAGGGCGCGTTGTTTGTTGGTCGGGGCGGGAGGGGTGTGGATGTGGATCTGCTCAATACAATCCACATCGCGTGTCAACGCGATTCCTTGGCTGTCGGCTGTTGGCTGTTAGCTGTCAGCTTCTGATATGCGGTGGCGCGATTCCTTGGCTGTCGGCTGTTGGCTGTTAGCTGTCAGCTTCTGATATAGTGCCGCCGCCGTGGACTACAAGACGACATTGCAACTTCCTGAAACCAGTTTTTCGATGAAGGCCGATCTGCCGCGTCGTGAGCCCGAGATGCTGCAGCGTTGGCAAAGCCAGGATTTGACCCGCCAAATTTTGGCCAAGCCGTCCTC
>JAHFDU010000306.1:3897-4999 GCA_023248835.1 Myxococcales bacterium
CGCCAATGGCCACATTCATTACGGTCATATTCTCAACAAGATTTTGAAAGACATGGTGTGCAAGTTTCAAACGATGGCCGGCTGCCATGTCGAGTACAAACCGGGATGGGACTGTCACGGCTTGCCGATTGAACTTGCGGTGCTGCGCGAACTTGGCGATCGCGCCGCCAGCATGAGCGCCGTCGAAATTCGCCGTGCCTGCCATCAATATGCGCTGAAGTGGGTGGAGGTGCAGCGGGCTGAGTTCGAGCGGCTCGGCGTCTTCGGCAATTGGCGCGAGCCCTATCTGACCCTCGACCGAACCTACGAAGCGACGATCATTCGTCAGCTTGCCGAATTTGCGCGTAAGAAATTGCTCTATCGCGCGCTCAAGCCGGTGCACTGGTGCATGTCCGATCGCACCGCACTGGCCGAAGCCGAAATCGAATACGACGACAAGCACGTCTCGCCTTCGATCTATGTGAAATTTGCGCTGCCCGAGTCCGGCCTCTTTGCGGTGATCTGGACGACCACGCCGTGGACGCTGCCGGCCAATTGGGCGATCGCCTATCATCCAACTTTTTCGTACGTCACCGTGCAGGCGCGCGGCGAGCGTTACCTCGTCGCCGCTGATCTTGCCGACGCGTTTGTCAAAGCTTGCGGATTGGCAGAGGAGGGGGTGCGGCAACCTTTCGACAGACAGCGATTTGCGGTACTGCGGACGGCGCGCCATCCATTTATGGATCGCGAGTCGGTCTTGCTTGCGGCCGAGCACGTGACGCTCGAGCAGGGCACCGGACTTGTTCACACCGCTCCGGGACACGGTGCCGATGACTACGTGCTCGGGAAGAAAAACGGTTTGCCGGTCGATGCGCCGGTCGATGACGCTGGCGTGTTTTCGTCGGGGCCGTGGCAGGGCGAGCACGTGTTCGCTGCCAATCTCAAGATCGTCGCCCATCTTGCCGAGAAGGGCGCGCTGCTTTCGTCGCCGGCGGCCAAGGTGACGCACTCCTATCCGGTCTGTTGGCGCTGCAAAAAACCGATCATTTTTCGCGCCACCTGGCAGTGGTTTGCTGCGCTCGATCGCGGCGAAGATCTGCAACATCGTGATGTCGAAGTCGAA
>JAHFDU010000307.1 GCA_023248835.1 Myxococcales bacterium
ATAAAATCGGCCAGCGGCGGACTGTGCGCGTAATACCAGCCGACCAATGCGCGCCCGCCAGCGCTTGAAAGCAGCACCTCGTCACGAAACTGGCGCAATACTTTGACGTAGCGATTCTCGTACGATCCATAGGCAGCAGTGGCAATGAAGCAGAAGCCGTGTGCTCGCCCGCCAGCGTCGACGTACCGGCGGTAAAGATCCTCGGCCGCTTTGGGCGAGGCCGAGACAGTCATCACATTTTCATTCGCGTCGATCGCCGCGGTGGGATTGCCCGAGGTGTCGATAGACACCACCAGAAACTTGTACGTCTTGTTGTTGATGAGGTTACCAACCGTCGCGGTCAGCGCTGTGGTTTTTTCGGTGGCGATGTAAGCCGGGTCAAGCGAGGTGATCGAACCGGGATCCGCGATCGTAGTCGACACCGCTGGTGTTGTCGGTGTGGCGTCGATTGGCGCAGTGGCGTCAACTGGGGTTGCAGCGTCGGCAAGGCCAGCGCCCGCGTCGTCGGTAGACATCGGTTCGCCGAGGGCAGAGGACCGCGAACCCACGCCGCCGTCGGTCCCGGTCGGGGAGATGCTGGCCGCGCCAGTGGTGGGATAGTTCAGACGATGGATCGCCGTTCCGCCCTTGCCATCGGTCAAGCAGACGGAATAGGCAGGCGCCGCTGGCGTCGCAAAGCAGGGCTTGCCATCCTCGTCGGCGCACAGCACTTGGAAACTGTAACTGCCGCCGCCGCTGGCTGAGGTGAGCACCGACCAGCTGAGCGAGACCCGGGTATCGCCTTCAGACGCGGTCACTGCTTTAGGCGCCGCTTGAGTCGGTGGCAGGCCCATATTTTCAGTGAGCGACGAAAGTTTGCAGCTCCCAACTGGCATCGCCTGATCGGGGTAAAAAAACAGACTGATGCCGTTGCTGGCGTTTTGAGTACAGTCGTTGCCGGTCAAGGTTCGTGCCGGAATCGGAATTTCGACTTTGGATGGCCCGCCGGGATTGAAATCGGCGCTCGACGGCAGGTGGTCGAGTTTCCGACAGGTGGTGTTGATGGTGCGCTGATTCTGATCGTAGCAGCTGGTACCGACGTAGACGCCGAGCGGAATCCCCTGGCTGCGGAACGGCGTCAGTACCCTGATCTCCATGTTCGGACTGGAAGCGGTCACGGTTTTTCCGCACAGACATTCGGCTTTGTTAAAAAAAGTTGGAACGTAGCTGAGTGGAATCGTTTGCACGCCGCCAGAAACTGGAATCGAGAGGCCTACGTAGCCGGTCAGCATCGCCGTCGAAATGTTCGGATCAGTGCCGGTGCATGTGCCGCCCATCGAGGTCATCGGGTCGCCAAAAGCGACATCGGCCGCGGCGAGCGAGCAAAGCAATCCCAAGAGGCGCATCGCAGCTGCTCTTTGCAAGCTCGGTGCCGCGTGAAATTGCCAAGGATTTTCATCCAGTTGTGGTTGACCCTGAGTCATCTGGTCACTTCAACCGTGCTCGGTGCGTCATTTTGTCATCAGAGTACGTTTCGGATCCGGTGCGGTCAACTTTGCAAATCGTACCGATCGAGGGCAACGCCAAGTGCCCGATCGAGCGCGGCGAGCTTGGCAGCCGGTAGGGTGGCGACGAAATGGGTCAGTTTGTGCTTGAAAAGGAGGGTCAAGAAATCGCAGCGAATCGCCGAACTGCGCGGTAGGCCCTCGGCGGCGCCAATCGGCACTTCTGTGGCCAGACCCAAAAGCTGGCTGTATACCGGCGCGCAGATCACGGTCGACAGATCGTCATTTTGGGCCACAAACTGACGTGAAACGACAACGTAGAATCCCGGCTTGTCGCCGCGTTCGGCGAGAGGCTCGCGAGTCCGGTAGACATCGCCCCGGTTCATAGCTTGGCCTGCTGGCGAATCAGCGCCCGCGCGGCTCGACCGAGTTTTCGCTTGTGCTTGGCGATGACGCGCGCCTCGTGCTCTTCGCGGCGCGATCGCTCGTAGCGGACAACATATTCGCTCAACGCACGCCGCACCACTTCAGATCGACTTTTGCGTCCGTTCCGATCCCTGACCCGGGCAATCCGATCAATCGAATGCAGGGTGGCTTCGTCAATGGTCACGGCCACAGTTTTCATATTGTAAATACTATCAAGTTCTCAATGTTTTGTCCGTATTTCTGGAGTAGGGGCCAGGGCGCCCGGAAGTCCGAGCGCCGCCGACAGCTCACAGCCGACAGCCTACAGTTTTGGATTCATTCATGAAATCACCTGCCCTAGCCCTCCTTTCAAGAGCGAATTTACGGGAGGGTCAACGCGATTTTACGATTTTTCTCCACTGTCAGCTGTCGGCTGTCGGCGGTGGTAAGAATCGCTTGCCGCGAATCGACGCCGACCTCCGGGCACCCCTGGAGTAGGGGCCGGGGTCGGGGCAGACTTGCCGCAAGCGACAGTGATCGCAGGGCTCGCCCCGCCACAGCGCTTCATACATCGCCTGCACTTCGTCAAGCAGACGAAAATCTTCGGTGACAAAACCAAACTCAAAATTGCGTTTGTCCTCGTCTTTGCAACCAAGCCCGGCGCCGGTCAGATTGGCCGAGCCGAGGTAGAGCCAGCTGCCGTCGACGATGATGGTTTTGAGATGCAGTCGCGCGCAGTTTTTCATCGCCAGGCCGCCGCGCACCAGCGCCGGTTTGCGATCGAAGGCGGCACGAAACGGTCGCGACGGCAGCTCGGCATGAAGCAGGCGGAGCTCGACGCCAGCGTCGGCAAGGCGGGCAAATTCGTCGACGATCGAGCCGTATCGATTGCGGGCGCGCACGCCGGCACGCTCGACGTAAAGCTCTTTTAGATTGGCAGTGGCAATCCACACCGAACGGCGCGCCTTGAGCATGCCGTCGCGAATTACCCGCTCATAAAGTGCCCTTCCGGTGAGGAATTGGGCGTTTATCTGGTGAGAGAAATCCATTTGACGCTACTATACGTTGTCTATGCGCGTTGCTCTATTCGGAGGGTCGTTTAATCCGCCCCACGTGGCGCACCAGCTGGTTTGCACCTATGTGCTGGCGACGGCGCGACCGGCTGTCGACCAAGTGTGGATGAACCCGACGTTTGTGCATCCGTTTGGCAAACAGTTGGCAGCCTATGAAGATCGGGTGACGATGTGTCAGCGCGCCGCCACGCTGTTCGGTGGGCGCGTCGTGGTCTCGCGCATCGAATCGGAACTCGAGGGTGAAAGTTACACCGTTCGCACGGTGCGCGAGCTGATGAAGCGCCATCCTGAACACGGCTTTGCGCTGGTGATCGGCGCCGATCTTCTCAAACAGCGCGAGCGTTGGCGCGACTGGCCAGCGCTGTCACAACTGGTGCCACAGATTATCGTCGGGCGCGCCAACCACCAAGGCGGCGAAGTCGAACTGCCAGCAATTAGTTCAACCGAAATTCGTCGCCGCGTCGCAGTCGCCGAGTCGATTGATGCGCTCGTGCCCTTAGGCGTCGTCGATTACATTGCCGAACATGGGCTCTACCGACATGGTCAGTAAAATGTTGATCGTTGGCGACGGGCCGGTGGCGCGGGCGCTGTCGACTGCGTTCGAGCGAGAAGGCCTTAAGCCACAGCGCTGGTGGCGCCGGCAAAACGCGGCGCTGCCGAGTTGCCAAGTCGCTCTTCTCGCGGTCAGAGATTCGGCGCTCGCCGAAGTCGCAGCACAGCTCGGTGCAGCGGCGGCATCGCCACCGATTGTTTTGCATACCGCCGGTGCATTGTCGGCGCATCAGCCGTTTGCCGGTCTTACGGTGAAGCCGCGTGCGTGCGCTCTTTTCCATCCGATGCGCGCCATCAGCGGACTTGCCGCTGATGCCGATTTTCGCGGCTCTACTTTTGCCGTCCAGGGCGACGACGAGGCGTGCAAAATAGCGCTTTTGCTCGTCGAAAAACTAGGCGCGCAAGCGCTGATGCTCCCCGACACCACCGACGCACACGCCCGCTACCATGCGGCCTGCGCGCTGACCGCCAACCATACGCTCGGGCTAGTCGCGCGCGCCATGGAACTATTGGCGTCGACCGGCGTTGATCGCGGAATTGGCAGGTCTGCGCTGGCGCAACTTTTCCTGTCGAGCGCGCGCAATTTGCAAGTGCAGGGGCTGCCGGCAGCGCTCACCGGCCCGATTTCTCGCGGCGATTTCGAAACCGTAGAGAAACATCTACGCGCACTCGGTGCGACAGAGACTGCTGCGCTCTACCGAATCACCGCCAAGTCATTGGTGGAACTTGCCCGCCAAAAAGGCCAAGCCGACGAGCAGTCGTTGGCGCGCATCGAATCGTTGATCGACGCTGAATAATCATTTTTTGTTGACTCACTGGCGCGGCAGCGGAAAATCCGATCCGCACTGTCGGCTGTGAGCTGTTGGCTGTCGGCCATTCTTAATGGGGCATTCCCGAGATTGCCAAACTCACTGATCCGGCACTGGTGCCATTGGCAGCGACGATCAAGTAGTAGTGGCCCGACGGCACGTTGGTAAACGACGTCATGCCAGTGGCGACTCCGCCGGAATTGAGGCAGCCTTTGAAAGATCCAGCGTCGCAAGAAAGCGTTTGACCGTCGTTGGTGACGAGTGCAATCGAGTGACTGCCGATCTGATTCCACTGAATCGAAAGATCGGCCGCCGCGGTGAGGTGAATCTCCATCGTTGCGGTCTCGCCGCCCGGCGTCGCGCAGGGCAGCTGCGCGTGCATGCCGTTGCCGGACGTCTGTAGCAGCTTGAACACACTTGCGCCGGTGAGCGGTACTGGATCGATGGTCTGGTCGGGGCGGCACTGGTTTTGTGCGCAGGCCGGTGAAGTGGCGCACTTGCGATCGGCGCAGTCGGTAAAGCCGTCGTGATCGTCGTCGATGTGGTTGTTACAGATCTCGAGCTGACGATCGCTGCTTATCGACAAGGTTAAATCGAGCTTGCCTTCAGAGCCGGGAGAGAAACCCTCGACGATCAAATTGTAAGTGTCTGGTTGCAGATTGGGCACTTC
>JAHFDU010000019.1 GCA_023248835.1 Myxococcales bacterium
CTCGGCGGCTTCGACTTGGGCTTTGACCGCATCGGATTGCGCCTTGGCAGCGTCGGCACCGCCCTTGGCAGCATCGGCACCGCCCTTGGCGGCATCCATTCCGCCAGACATCGCTGCACAGCCGCTCAGAATCAGAGCCAGTAGGATTTTTCTCACCGGGGTCCCCTTGTGTAGTGCCGCCACCTGCGAATCGTCTTTTCAATTGTATCTCTACCGACGGTATGGCGTCAAACCTCTACAGCCTCATGCCTCATCGCCTCATACGACCGCAAGTTGCCGCATCGTCAAAGTACGATCTGGAGCGACGAGCGGCGGGACCAAGAGGGGACGCCGGTGCGCGACGAGGGGTCGGTGTCCTACTCGGCTCGGAGTGGTTCTATTAATTGGCTCGCCGTCGTCGCCAAGCTAAGTTGGGACGGAAGTAGAATCGCCCAGGGAGACGTCACTATCCCTTAGCCCTGACTTCGCTTGCCAATCGGTAGTACAGCTGGTTGATGCGGCTGACCATCACTTCGACCGGGAAATTGGCGGCAGCAAATTTTCTACCCGCCTCGCCCATCTCGAGGCGGCGCGGTTCGTTGTCGAGGATGCGCAGCACTTTTTCGGCAACATCGGCGGCGTCGTAGGGCCTCGCCAAAAATCCCGAGACGCCGTCTTTGATCGCTTCCGGCGTGCCGTCGAGCGCAAAGCCGACCACCGGTTTGCCGACCGCGGCGGCCTGCGGAATGACGCGCGCCAGCCCTTCGCGAATCGAAGTGTGTACCACCACGTCCATCGCCTGCATCAAGGCCGGCACTTCATGCGGCGCGACCAGACCGGCGAACACAAAACGGTCACGCAGACCAAGCGCCTGGGTGCGCTGTTCTAGCTCCTGGCGCAAAATGCCGTCGCCCACCAGCAAGAAGCGAGCGCGCGGCTCGGCCTTGGCGATGCGCTTGGTGGCGTCGATAAAATGGTCGTGCCCTTTTTGCAAAAACAAGCGCGCCACTTTTCCCACCACCAGGTGTTCAGGTGCAAGGCCGATGCGGCGTTTGGCTTCGGCCACCGAAAGCTCGTCGCGCACGCGCAAGAACGCGTCGATGTGAAAACCGGAAAAGATCGTGCTGTGCTGCTCCGGCCGCCCAATCCGCGCCGCAATCGCGCCGTTCTTGGTCGCGTCGCATACCGAAATCAGCGCGTGGCTCAGCGGCGCACACATGCGCTTGAGCGGAATGTAGAGCGCATTCTGCCGCCGCGTCGCGTGGTCGCCAAAGACCAAGCTGTGCAGCGTGTGGACAACGACCGGCGTTCTGGCTGCGTGCGCCGCAAGTCGCCCGAGAATGCCGGCTTTGGAAGAGTGCGTATGGACAACATCAAAGCAACCACGGCGAATAAAACGGGTGAGTTTGGCAAGCGCAATCGCGTCGGTGATCGGTACGATCGGACGCACCAATTCCTTCATCAAATGAAAATCCAGCCCTGATTGAAATACCCGGTCGTGCAGATTTCCCTCGGGGCCGTTGTCGATTCCAGCCAGCAGGGTAACTTTCATTCCCGGCGTGTGCTGCTGACCAAAGCAGGTGAGCAGTGTGTTTTCCTGGGCGCCGCCGACGATGAGACGAGTGATGATGTGCAAGATTCGCATTTCGCGCCCGGTTTCAGCAAAAGAAGGGGGAACCGGATGAGCAGTCTCTGTAGCGTGCGCGGCGATCAACATTCCCTCCCTAGGCGAGAAGAAATTCTTATAGCACAAGCGCGCGTTTCAGTTGCCGGGCTTTCGCTGGGGCAACACTATGGCCAGCTCGGCAACGGCACCACCACCGACAGCCACGTCCCGGTGGATGTGACGTTCTAATTTTTTTCTCGACTTCTCGTCGAAAACGGCTTATGCGGCTGAGTTATGAGCCAAGCGAACCCCATCGGAACCGCGTTGTTGGTCGCACTCGTTGTCTCTGCCTGCGTTCCCGACAAGAAAGGTCCGCCAGTGATCACGACCGATCCTGGACTCGACGCGACGATCGGCCCCAACCCGGTCGACATGGCGGCGGGAAACTGCGGCAGTCTCGACGAAGTACGTAATTGCGGCAGCTGCGGCAACGATTGCACCAAACTCAAGCATGTCGTCACCGCAGGCTGTGTCAATCGCGCCTGCGTTGCGCTCAAGTGTGCTCCCGGCAAGGCCCACTGTTCGGGCAATCCAGGTGACGGCTGCGAAAGCGATCTGACCACCGCCCAGCATTGCGGCAGTTGCGAAAATTCTTGCCCAACCGGTGGCGCGATTTGTGATCTGACCAGCCTCGAGCCAACTTGCGCTTGCAAAGACGGCGACCATGCCTGCGGCAACACCTGCGTCGCCAATGACATCAAGTCGTGCGGTCCGTCGTGCGAAGTGTGCAGTCCACCCGCAAGTCACGGCAGCGTTAGTTGCAACGGCCTTGGCTGCGTCTCGAGTTGTGACGTTGGCTACCACTTCGACGGTTCGGCTTGTGTCCTCATCCCCGGCGTGCGCTCGGTCGCGGCGGGCAGCTATCACACTTGCATCGTCAACGATTCCGGCGCCGTGCAGTGCTGGGGCCTGAACGGGAGTGGTCAGCTTGGCAACGGTACGCTTACCACCAGCAAGACCCCGGTTGCGGTCACCGGCCTGTCCTCGAACGTCACCGCAATCAGCGCCGGCGGCTCTGAGACTTGTGCGCTTTTAAACACTGGCGGGGTCAAGTGTTGGGGCATCATCGGCGGCAACACTCCCACCGACATCTCTGGGCTTACCTCTGGCGTCGCCGTAATCGCCGTCGGCGCCTATCATGTCTGCGCGGTGCTCTCGACCGGCGCCGCCAAATGCTGGGGTGATAACACTTTCGCTCAGCTCGGCAATGGGCTCTCCGGCACCAGCACCATGATTCCAGTCGATGTCTCAGGGCTCTCCTCAGGAGTGTCAACCATTGCCGCCGGCACCTATCATACTTGCGCGTTGTTGCATTCGGGCGGTATCAAGTGCTGGGGCGGCAACTCGTACGGGGAAATCGGCAATGGTACCAATGCCAGTTCCAAGACTCCGGTCGATGTCTCAGGACTCACTGCCGGCGCCGCCGCGGTCAGCGCCGGCAGCTACCTTACCTGCGCGCTGACCACCGCGGGAACGGCAAAATGCTGGGGCTATGGCGTCGCCGGTGCACTTGGCAACGGTGTGTCAAGCAGCAGCCAGACACCGGTCAATGTCAGCGGAATTTCTACTGCCGTGTCATTGAGCGCGCAAGGCAGCCACGCCTGCGCCGTGCTTTCGAGCGGAGCGCTTAAGTGCTGGGGATACAATACATACGGCGAACTCGGCAACAACATGACCTCTTCCAGCAACGTTCCAGTCGACGTCACCGGCCTGTCTTCGAGCGTCGCAGCTGCCGCCACTGGCAACTACCATAGCTGCGGCCTACTCACCGATGGAAAACTCAAGTGCTGGGGCTACAACCAATACGGCGCTCTCGGCACCGGAACCACCACCGATAGCCACATCCCGGTGGATGTCGCGTTTTAGTTTTCTTGCTCGTTCATGAAATTGTCGGGATTGGCTTCGCCTGCGGCGGCAGTCTCTTTCGGCTCGGTGCCGGCGAGAAAATATTCGTCGATCGCATTGGCGGCGCCCGGCTCGGCCAACAGTCCCGAGGCTGGATCGATCTTGGCGACGACAATTCCGGGCGGCTGAGCAAACGGCCGTGGCGGTTTGCCTTTGAGCGCGCCCTGCATGATGTCGAGCCAAATCGGCAGTGCGGCGCGCGAGCCCTGTTCGCCGCGGCCGAGTTCGCGCATGTCGTCAAAACCGACCCAGACGCTCACCACCAAATCGGGAGTGAAGCCGACAAACCAGGCGTCCTTGCGCGAATTGGTGGTGCCGGTTTTTCCTGCCGCCGGCCGGCCGAGTTTGCCGCGCGCCGAGGCTGCGGTGCCCTCTTCGATCACCGACGTCATCATCGAGGTCACCAAGAATGCCACTTCCGGTTTGACCGCTTCGGTTGAGGTTTCGCTCTCGCCGTCGAACGGCGCGTCCCCAATTTTCTGAATAAAGCGCAGCGCCCGGCGCTGTCCCTGCGCGGCAAAGGTCGCGTAGGCATCGGCCATTTCGAGCGGCGTCACCGCGGAGGCGCCAAGCGCGATCGACGGCGTCGCCTCGAGATGCGATTCGATGCCCATGTTTTTTGCAAGTTCTGCGACGACTTCCGGCGAAATGCCACCGCGCTCGACGTCGACCAGCTGCGATGCCACGGTGTTGAGCGATCGGGCCAGCGCGGTGCGCAGTCGCACCGGGCCGAGATATTCTTCCTTCTCGGCGTTTTGCGGTTTCCACGGCGCCATCCCGGGCTGGGTGTAGACTTGCGGCCCATCGACCAGCACCGACGCCGGGGTGAAGCGTTCCGATCCAAACGCCGCGGCATAGACGAACGGTTTGAACGCCGACCCGGGTTGGCGCTGCGCCACCCGAGCGCGATTAAAACTGCCCTGGCGAAAACCGTAACCGCCCACCATCGCTTTGACTTGTCGCGTTTCCGGATCGATCACCACCGCGGCGGCTTGCGGTCCGAGTTCGAGCGCCAACATTGGCACCGGACGTTCGTCGATCGATTTGTGGTCTAAAATACGCACCCGAATCACATCGCCCGGCGAGAAACACTTTTCTGGCGGCAGTTTTTTTGGGTTGTAGCGATCGGCGATAAGCGGTAGTGGCAGCACGCCGGTCGACTTGCCGAGTGAAACCAGAAAGCCGCCCTCTTCTTTCGACACTTCGGTCACCACACCGTCGACGATCTTGTCCATGCCCGGCTCGTCGCCGTAGTCGCGCACCAGTTGTTTGACGTGGGCGTCGAACGCTTTTCCGGAAAGGTGCGCAAGCGGCTTGCGATAGCCGTGCCTCTCGTCGAGATTTTGCAATCCCTTTTCCACCGCTTCGCGAGTCAATTTCTGAATTCGCGCATCACAAGTGGTCACTACATTGAGACCAAGCGTCGCCACCTCCTTGGCACCAAACCGATCGTCGAGAACTTTTCTCACCTGGTCGACGAACTCGGGCGCACTGCCAAGATAGGGGTTGGCGTTTTTCACTAGGCGAATCGGCGCGCGCGCAAATTTCTCTGCCTCGGCTTCAGTGAGGTGGTGGTAGCGCACCATTTGCGAAAGCACATATTTCTGCCGCTCTTTGGCGCGATCGGGATGTTTCACCGGATCAATGTTGAATCCTTTGGGAAGCGAAGCCAGCACCGCCGCCTCTCCGGCATCGACGTCGGAAATCGATTTACCAAAATAAAAGCACGACGCCTCTTCGACGCCAAAACGCTGATAGGGAAACGCGATCTGGTTCAAGTAAATGGTGAGAATTTCGTCCTTGCTGAGCGACTGCTCGAGGCGGCGAGCCAGGATCATCTCTTGAATTTTTCGCTTGAGGGTACGGGCGTTGGTTTTGAGCAGCACGTTGCGCACCAACTGCTGGGTCAGCGTCGAAGCGCCTTGCATCCGTCCGCCCGGCTTGAGGTCGTAGAGTAGCGCGCGCAGCATGCCCCAGTAACTTAGGCCAGCGTGCTCAAAGAAGCCGGCGTCTTCGGCATCGATGAGAGCATGCATCATGACGTCGGGAATTTTTTGCCGCGGCACTACGGTTCGTCGCTCCTCAAAGATTTCGCCGATGAGCTCGCCGTCTTGCGCAAGAACGTGGGTGACTACTTTGGGTTTGTAGTCGGCGGCGCGATCAAGCCGCGGCAAATCGGGATCGCTGGCGTAGACCAGCCACACTGCAGCGATGCCGCCCGCCCCCAGCACCGCAACCGTGAGGCCAATCAAAAACAGCGCGCGCAAAATCCGCCACGGCGACGACGACGTCAGCCCTCGCAGCCGCAAAGTGTGCCCCGACTTCATGTCGCGCAAGCCCATTTAGAATTGTACGCAGTCTACCGCGCCAAACTTCCCAGACCAAACAATGACCAAGGTAATAGGAGGAATCGTAAAACCGATCACCCGGAGCGTAGTCGCAGGCGTATACTGGTTGCTGTGCTAGCGGTTGCCAAATCTGACGCGCTTGCTCGCGAAGTCGCGAAGCTGCAAAAAGATCTTGCGCCGAAACTTCGTCACATCGAGCCGGAAGATCTCCATTTGATTTTATGGTCGATTTTGCGCCGCAAATATGGTGGTCACTATCGCTTCCTGTTGCGAAAACGACGTGGTGGCGGCTATGTCTTTTGAAGAGCGCATTCTCGTCGCCATCGCCGCGGCTGCCGCCAAAGTGAAGCTCGAGTGCGTGCTCATCGGCAACGCAGCGGCCGCCCTTCATGACGTGCCGCTGACGACGCAAGACATTGATCTTTTCATTCGAGACACCAAACTCAATCGCGCAAAAGTCAAAGCGCTTGCAAAGTTGCTAGGCGGCAATGCCAGTCAGCCGTTTTTGCCAATCTCGAAAATGATGCGGGTGACTACGCCGGACGTGGTGGTGGATTTCGTCGTTCAACTCACGAGTGGAAAGAAGTTCGAATCATTTCGAGCAAGATCCACTCGCATCAAAATCGGCAGCGTGGCGATGTCGGTCGCATCACTTGACGACATCATCGAGAGCAAAACGGCGGCCGATCGCGACAAAGACCGGGCGATGCTCCCCCTTTTGCGCAGCGTGCGCGATGCCAAACGGGCACTGACGAAAAAGTAAATGTTTACCATTCGCGCTCTGCGTCGTCGGTGACCAGGGTTCCGATCGCTTCGCCGTCGACGACGCGGCGGATGTTGCCACGGGTGCGCAGGTCGAAAACGATGATGTCGAGTTTGTTGTCGCGGCAAAGTGAAATCGCAGTTGAGTCCATCACTTTCAAATTGCGCTGTAATACTTCGATGTAAGACAACTTGCGAAAGCGCTGCGCAGTCGGATCTTTGGATGGATCGCGATCATATACTCCGTCGACTTTGGTCGCCTTGAGCACCACGTCGGCGTGGATCTCCATCGCTCGCAAACTCGCCGCGGTGTCGGTGGTGAAATAGGGATTGCCGGTGCCGGCAGCAAAAATCACCACGCGACCCTTTTCAAGATGGCGCATGGCGCGACGCCGAATGTAGGGCTCGCACAGCTCCTGCATTTCGATCGCCGACAAGACGCGGGTGGTGCACTGGTGGCGCTCGAGCGCGTCCTGGAGCGCGAGTGAATTGAGCACGGTGGCGAGCATGCCCATGTAGTCAGCATTGGCTCGATCCATGCCATGCGCCGACGCTTTGAGGCCGCGAAAAATATTGCCGCCGCCGATGACGATCGCCATCTCTACCCCGAGCGCGTGCACTTCCGCGACTTCGGCGGCGATGTTCTCGAGCATGGTCGGGTCAATGCCCGAGCCGCCCTGCCCCATCAGCGCTTCGCCCGAAAGTTTCAAAAGAATGCGTTTGAATCGCGGCGCCTGGGGCGGGCGTGCAGTTCCAGAGCGACGTTCGACTTCGCTGGGCTCGGCCATGGGCAGGGTTATCGCAGCCGCGCCGAGCCCAGTCAACTGCGCCGACACCGCCGACACCAGTTTCGTGGGCGTGGGCGTAGGCGTGAAACGAAAATCCGTGCTCTCTGCCGAAGGTGACGCAAGACACATGTGACGACTCAAAACACGCGCCACATCGGCAAAACACCGGCGCGGTATTTTCCCACTGTGCATGGCCGCTTCCCGTCGCTGATTCGCCCACGCCTACGCCCACGCCCACGATAAAACTGACGGACCTTGGACCCTCGGACCTTCAGACATGCCGGCGTCCTATGGTAGAAAGAGAGAAATGGGACTCCTCGATCACAAAGTTGCGGTACTGACCGGCGCCGGGCGCGGCATCGGACGGGCGTGTGCGCTGGCGTTTGTCAAAGAGGGCTGCAGCGTTGTCATCAACGACGTCGACGAAGCACCGGCGGCCGAAGCGCGTGGCGCCTGCGAAAACATTCGTGGCGGAGCGGCGATCGTTCACCTCGGATCGGTGGCAAATCCTGCCGACACCGACGCGCTGATGCAAACCGCGGCGGCGAAATTTGGCAAACTCGACATCCTCATCAACAACGCTGGCATCACCCGCGACAAAGTCGCGCATCAGATGTCCGACGAATGGTGGGATCTGGTGATCGACGTCAATCTCACTGGCACTTTTAATTGCATTCGCTCGGCCGCGCCGCATTTGCGCGACGTTGCCAAGCGCGAGCTCGAATCCTACGGGCGGCCGGCCTACCATCGCAAGATCGTCAATTTTTTCTCGACCGCGGCGATTCGCGGCAACCCCGGCCAAATCAATTACACCGCGGCGAAAATGGGCAACGTCGGCATCACTCGCACCATCGCGCAGGAGTGGGGCCGCTTCTGGGTCAACTGCAACGCGGTGGCACCCGGTTTTACCAACACCCGGCTGACGGCGCCCAAGCAGCCCGGCGACGAACTCGGCGTTCCCGACGAGCAGCGCCAGGCAACCATCGCGCGCATCCCGCTTGGCCGCATCGGCGAGCCTGAGGATGTCGCCAACGCGGTGCTGTTTTTTGCTTCGCCAATGTCCGATTTTGTGACCGGCCAGACGCTCAACGTCTCCGGCGGCATGCAGATCCCATGAACGCGCTTTTGTTGTTGCCATTGACGGTGGCCACGGTGATCTCAACGCCAGGCGATTTTTCCGCCGCGCAAAAACAGGCGCTGGCGACGCATCGACTGGTGCTGATTGATTTCTTCACCACCTGGTGTTCGACCTGTCACGACATGGATGCCAAGGTCTACGCGCGCAGCGACGTCGCCCAGTTTTTAGGCGAACATTTTGTCCTCTTGCGCGGCGACGCCGAGGCGGGCGAAGGCAAGCTGCTGGCGGATCGCTTTCACGTGGTGGGTTATCCGACGCTGGTGATGGCGGATCCGGAAAGCGGCGAAGAGATCGATCGCCTGATGGGCTTCTTCGAAGGCAAGGAATTCTTGGCACGACTCAGCGATTTTCAGAACCACAAGGGCACGCTGGCCGAGCTTGAACTTGACATCGCCATCCGCCATGCGCTGCGCGGCGATCGTCGCGCAGTCTGGGAAGTGAAGGACATTGTTGCGCGCGATCCACACAATGATCAGCAGCGCGCCGCCAAGGCGCTGTGGACGCTGGGAAAATATTATTATTTGCGCGGCGAACACAATTATTCCCGTGCCGAAGAAACGTTGCGCTATCTGCAAAGTCATTTTGCCGCGAGCGAAGAGGCAAAACAGGCGCCGGTGCAAATCGCTTTGTGCCAGCATGGCGTTGGCAACGATCGAGCCGCCCAAGCGACGCTCGATGCCTACCTGGCGGCCGATCCCGTCGATATGGAGCGGTACAGTTCTTACGCCTGGGCAGCGTACAAGAACAACTTTGCACGTCCGCGCGCGGTCGAAGTGGCAAAACGGGGTCTCGAACTTGATCCAAACCTTGATGGGTTATGGGACACGCTCGCCGAATTACACGGAGCTGACGGTGATCGCAAAGGCGCCCAGGAGTGCGAGAGAAAAGCGATCGCGATCAAACCGAATGAACGTTATTACCGAGAGCAGCTCCAGCGCTTTGGTGGAAAATGAAACTTCTGATTCCGTTTTTTCTGTTTTTTCTGTTCGCGCTCAGTTGCAAAGAGGAGCGTACGATCGTGGTCCGTTTCGATTCGGTCCCTGACTTGTCGAACGCAGCGAAAGAGTGCAACACCGCTTCCGATTGCATTGCGGTCCCGGTCGAGTGTTGCGACTGCGCTCACGGTGGCAAGCTCAAAGCGGCGCCAAAATCGAAAGCGGCCGCCAGTGCCTGCGCCGATGTCCTGTGCGTGCAGATGATGTCTAGCGACAAGACTTGCAAGCTGAAAGCAGCTTGCGAAAATGGACATTGCGTCCTGCGCGAATAGCACGCAGCGAATCAAACAAAATTGAGGTGCGCGGGTGGATTTCCGCTCGGTGGCACGATCGGCAGCCGCCCTTTGCGATGAGCGTCGAGGGCCTCGTTGACCTTGTGCTGGAGGCACAGCGAGCCGCACATTTTTTGCGCGTTGAACGAAGGCGAGGCGAGATAGTTCATCACCTCCCAATAGCGATCGCTGTGAAAAAGTTCGCGAAAACGAGTCTCAACGATATTGCCGACGTGGAATTTCTTGTAGCGATCGTTAAACAGCATGCCGCACGGAGCCACCAAGCCCGAGCCAGAAATCTGGAGCAGAAACGGCGCCCCGTAACAGCGCTGATAGCTGCGCTTTCCTTCGGCCAAGATCTTGGACCATTTGACACTGACGCGATATTCGTCATCGGACAGCGCCTCGGCCGCACGCAGCGTATCGTGCAATCGATCATAGCCAGAGTAGTCGACGCCTAGATCGCCCTCTTCGTTGTCGCTGCAGTGTTTGATGACAAGATAATCGGGACGAAGTTTCTGCCCGAGGCGCGCCAGTGGCAAGATCTGGTCCTCGTACTCGGGCATCAGTACCATCTGTAGGCCAATCGTCACTGGTAAATTGTCGCGCTTCTTGATCTCCACCATGTCGGTGATGTTCTGGCAGACCCGATCAAACGCGCTCTCTTTGGCGCCCATGATTTGGGCATAGCGGGAGCGCTCGCCGCCGGAAATGTTGACCCGCAAATAGGTCAGGTGCGGCAAAATCTCTTCCAGCTTTCGCCGGTTCAGCACAAACGCATTGGTGCCAACTGCCATCGACAGCCCAACTCTCGCACCGTGCTGAATGGCATCGATAAACACTGGCGAAATCGTGCTCTCACCGTCGGAGACCAAACTAATACCCTTGACTCCGATTTCGGCACAGTCATCAAGAAATTCGGTGATTGCTTTCTTATCGATCGGTTGCCGATCGTTTTCTTGCAACATGGCGTAACAAAAGTGGCAGGCGTAGTTGCACGCTCGCGTCAGCGCCATATCGATGGTGATCGGCGCAAAACGCTCGCCGCGCTCCCAGGCTGCCAGGCGCTCTTGGTGCCACCCGATCTTGGTGCCATCGAGAATCAGTTTCTCGACATGTTCCGGTAGGCTGGCGCTCATAGCCGTCTGACCTTGTTGTTGTCTTGAACTTCGGCTAGCAAAAGCTCGATGGTGGGCTCCACGCGTTTTCTTACCTCGGTCTCAAGCCGCATCAGCAGCGCGGGCAGTTGTTTGGTCGGTAGCTCGGGAGCCACCTGCACCACCGCACGGGTTTCGTGTTCGATGTGGATGGCACAAAGCGCCTGCGGATCTCGACCAAGCGCGCACAGCGCGGCTGCGAGAGCAGCATTGACGGCGCGAAGTTGCTCCTCTTGGCTAAGCGACAACCACAGCGGCGACAGCGGTTCGATGAAGCCAGCATGGCTGGCAGCAGGCTGGTGATCGGCAATTTGTTGGAACGCAGAAAGCGCGCCGCGCAGGAGTCGCTGTACCAGGCCAAACATCGGATCGCTGTTTTCGGGAAGTACGATGCCACTGACTGGAGCCGGTTTGTCACCTCGTAGTCGTGCTTCCAGTCGAATCGCACCATGGTCGGCCGCCTCATAGATCGGCAGCCCCTCGCATAAATCGGCGAGTGCTTCTAGTAGCCGAGCGGTGGTGCTATTGCGCGGGCACTCAAAGCGCGCCCGTTCAATGACTTGTTGTTCATTGATCGAAAGATACAAAGTACAGCTGTCGACGGTGACCTGCACTGTGTTTTCGATCGGGGCCGGAGCGCCGGCGTGGGCAAGATTTTTTCCAAAACGCGTCAGACTGTCATCATAGACGCTGGGCAAGTTGTGGCCGGTTTTACCCAGGCCGGAAAGGCTTACCACCAATCCGTTCGAGCTGCGTTCGATGTGTAACACGCCGAGGTCAGCGAGCGCCGAGTGGAGCGCCGGTTCGTCAACACCGAGCGCAATCGGTGGGCTGAGCTGAACCGATAAGCTGTCGCATTCTGCGCCCTGCGCAGCTTCGAACAAATTTAAGAGGCTACGCACCACATCGGGATCGGGCACCCAGGTCTCGAGCAGATCCAGCGTGCGCTGGCCTCGCAATACATGAAACAGGCTGCGCTCGTAGTCTTCTACCAGATGCTGATAGTCAAGAAGCATTCCAATTTTATGTTAACACAAAAGCCGTATATTGTTCAATCGAAACTAATAAACCCCCATTTTTGCCATTTTTATTAGGCCCTGCTCGAGCGTAATCGAGGAGCGAAATCCGATCGCCTCGTGCGCCAATGCGCAGCCAGCATCGAGCGGGAGCTCGGGGAACCTGCTCTGTCGATCGCGCACTTCAATGCGGCTTTTTGATTCAAGCGTGCGACAAACGATGTCGGCCAGCTCGGCCGCGCAGATTTGGCGTCCGGTTGCCAGGCTGACTTTATGGAAGTGCGGGCGACGGAGCTGGCGCGCGCGGTCGACCAGGTTGATGGCGAGCAAGATGCCGCGGATGACATCCTCATAGTGGATGAAATCGAAGGGCAGATTGCCTTTTTCGATCTGCAGAGGGACACCGCGCTCCGCCCTCTCTACTAATTCGGTCACCAGCCGTCCCGGCGTGGCTGCGATCGATCCGTAGACGTCCGACAGGCGCAAGCAAATCGTCGCCAAATCGAAGCGATGGCTGTAATAGTCCACCATGCGATCGGCAGTGTCCTTGGTCAGCGCATAGAGGCTCCGCGTGCCCGCCTCAAAGGCGGCGCGCGAACTGGCGACCACAATCCAAGGCGGGTGCGGCCGCTTTCGGGCAGCTTCCAAAACGTTGGTGGTGCCGAGCAGATTGATCTGGATGGTGTCGTAGGGATTTTTCTCGGCGATCGAAGTACGACTGACAGCGGCGAGATGGACCACACCGTCCACTCCGGCGATCGTGCCGCGCACATCTGGCAGCGAACGAACATCGAGCGCCGATGACGCTGCACCGGCGATATCAAACGGAATGACAACATCGCCTCGTTCAGTCAGCGCCACCGACAAATAGCGCCCGATGAAACCGCCCGCACCAGTGACCAAAATTTTCATGCACAATGCTTGATGGCTGCGACCACTTCGTCCACATCCTCGCCAGACATCATGGGCCCGATCGGCAGCGCCAACGACTCCTGTGCAACGCGGTCGGTTTTCGGCAACGACACGGGCTTATTGAAAAGTTGTTTTTGTCGGTGCAGCGGCACCGGCCAGTGCACCATGCTTTCGATCCCTTGGTCGCGCAGCTGTTGGTGCAGCGCATCGCGACGCGGTGTGCGGATCACGTAGTTGGCGAAGATGGAAAAACGGTCGGCATCGTCGACAGCGGGAAGCTGAATGTCGGCGATCGACTGCAGACGATCGCGATAACGCGCCGCCAGCTGGCGGGTGTGCTCGACCAGAGCCGAAAACACTTTGAGCTTCTCGCTTAGCACCAGTGCCTGAATGTTGTCGAGTCGGCTGTTGTACCCAAAAAGTACGTACTCGGTCTTACTGCGTTCGCCGTGACAGCGCAGCTGTTTGATGCGTTCGGCCAGGCCATTCTGCGCGGTCACCACCAGTCCGCCGTCGCCCCAGCCGCTCAAGAGTTTGAGCGGGTGAAAACTGACCGCGGCGCCGACGCCGAACGCGCCGATGGGCTCGCCGCGAAACTTGGCGCCGAACGACTGCGCGGCATCTTCGACCAGCGCCAAATTGTGCTGGCGCGCGATCGCTTGCAGGCGATCCATCTGGCACATACGGCCATTCATGTGGACGCACAAAATGGCACGCGTCCGTTTGGTGATCGCCTGCTCCATCGCATCCGCATCGATGTTGAAGTCGTCGCCAATGTCGACAAAGACCGGACGGCCGCCGGCGTGCATGACCGCGGCCGCGGTGGCGACGAAAGTGTGCGACGGCAAAATTACCTCGTCACCCGGCAGCAGATCAAGCGAGGCCAACAAGAAAAACAGCGCATCGGTCCCCGAATTGACCCCAATGCAGTGCTTGGCGCCGAGAAATATTGCCGCCTGCTGCTCGAAGTCCGTCACCGCCTGGCGCAGGATAAATTGCCCGTCACCGACCACTTGCTGCAGCGCCGGCAACACACGGTCAAGCACGAGGCGATTCTCGTCGCCAACCCGCTTATAGGGAATACGAAATGGCATACTCTCTCCCCCCCGCAATAAAACCTTTGTCTATTATAAGATAACATAGCGGTTGCTTACAAAGTAAAATTCACTGTAAGATGAATTAGGGCAAGATGATTTCGCTAAAGTCGCTGCTTCATGGGCTTTCTCGATCAGGCGCCCAGAATTCGGCTTCAAGTCGGGGCCCGCTGGCGACCAAAGCCACCCGAGTGCTTCTCGAAAATGCGCTCTGGCCTGGTGCGACTGGCAAGGTTTCTGTCCTCGTCGGTTCTCGACGAGGGGAGCTCCTGGAGGCGCTGTTTGAGCGTTTTCCCGATCTCTCCGGCGTGCTGCTGCTGGAGGCCGGCCTGCCCGAGTACCGTGCGGTCTTTGCTCGCGCGGCGCATCACCTCAACCAACGACAGCTCGAGCGAACGTTCGTTGTGAGCACCGTTGAACCAACAAAAACCGTCGATTTTTTCCAGGCCACACTTGAACTCTTTCAGTTTTTTCGTCACGTCCGTGCAGCTCCACAAGGAGAGCAGCTGGTTTGTGATCCAGAGCTTGCGAGCAATGCAGCCTACGCGGACGTGCTTGCAGCCGCGCGCGACTTCTGCTTTGGGTTCAGTTCAGCTCTGCTCAACCGTTTTTCGGGCACCAATCCAGAGCTACAAAAATTTTTTGGCAGTTTCGGCGATTTCTTGTCGAGTCATGGTGCCGACTACCATGCATTGAAGTTCCATCAGTGGGCAGATGACTCGCTTTCCGATCCCAAAATTGATTCGTTGTGGAAAAAAATTCGAGTCCCTCCGGCGCCAGAAATTTGGCGACGAAATCTCGAGTTTCTGCACGCCACTTATCCCGAGGTCGCGGCGCGCGTTTCGTTCGGCAACCTCGAGTCGATCCGGGTTGCGGTGGTGCCGGACGTTCTTTGTGGACTACAGTACCAGGAAAACCGTTTGGTGCCGTTTCGTGGTGACTATCCGCTCATCGTGCGTGCCGATGGGAAGCGACTCAGTGAACTGAATCCGCTGCCGAGTCTGGTAAAGCTGCGCGATGTCTGTCTTCGGCTTGATGGTGCGCCGATCTGCATTCTCGGCATGGTGCGCCATTGGGCGGACTGGATGACGATCGCCAGGGTTCACCGACATGTTAGTCATTATCCTAACTGGAAACCGATGACCCAGCTGATTGAGGGCGACATCCCAGCCTTGGCAGCGCTGTTGCGAGCAGTTGAACTGGAGCCGCTCTTTTCTTCGGGCGTGATTCATTTGAGTGTAGGCAAATCGGCCGAGGATTTTTTTGAACGCCTCGGCAAACGTAAAACCAATCCGTCATGGCATCTCATCGGAAACGATTCGGAGTTTTCGGCACGCGTCGAATCAATCCTCGTGGGTCGACATCAATCTGCCCAAGATTCTATCCCGAAGCTGGCGCTCCAATGCGAAGAGGTGCCGGAACGGATCCGGCGTTTCAAAGAAGCTGCCAACCCGCTTCGCATCGCACTGTTCACATCTATCTATACCGACGTGCTGCAATACGTCACCGCTGATCTAGCGGAAGCATTTGTCGAACTTGGACATCAAGTGCGAGTGATCCAGGAAGAAACCGTTGGCGAACAAGTGACGGTCGATGACTACGTCGATCAATTGGTCGATTTTGGGCCGGATGTTCTCGTCCTTCTCAATTATTCACGCACCGACCAGCTCGGGTTAATACCAGCAACGCTTCCGATTGTGACCTGGATTCTTGACGAGAGACCCGAGCATTTCGATCGAAAGTACATCAACCAGATCGCCGAGGTCGACCGCGTCTACATTTTTGATTCCGTCGCGCGCCGTCGCTATCGAGAAGCGGGTTACACCAACATCGGGCTTCTTCCATTTGCCGTTGCCAAGCGCTTGCGATCGCCTCCGATCGCGTCGCCCGCCCACTCAGTCGCGGTGTTGACTCATGTCACGAACGGTAAGGTTGACTATCCGAATATTGTTGACCTGATAGAACATTTCGAAGAGCGTCTGGGGCGGCTCGAGCAATGGCCGGTTTTTTCGGACGATTGCGCTCGGTTGCTCGACCAGAGTATGAATGAACTGGGCGGCTCGATCTCCTCACATTCTGAGCAACAAAAACAGACTTTGGCTGTGAGCCTCACCAGAAATTTCAACAAACTGCGTGTCGTTGATAGGCTGATCACCGCCCAGCTTCCGATCGAGATTTACGGCCGCGGCTGGGAGCAGTATCCACGATTCGCACCTTACCTGCGGGGGGTGGTAAGGCCCGGTCCTGAGCTCAGCGCGGTCTACCGAAATTCAAAGGTGGTTTTGCATGACGGCACCAACCCCCATCCTCGAATCTTGGAGGGTTTTTTAGCTGGCGGTTGCGTGCTGGTGCGCGATTATGCCGGCGCCAATCTCGCCGGTATTGGCGGCGATCCGCTCGAGCTCAATCGACAGTACATGTATCAAAATGACGCCGAGATGTTGGCGCTTATTCAACGCGCGTTTGAGGATGAGCCGTGGCGACAAAATCTCATTGCCTCGGCGCAAGACCACATTCTGTCGATGCACACCTACACCGCGCGCGCACAAACCATCCTGCGCGATTTGGGAAGTCACTGAAGGGTTGTCTGATCATTTGGTAAGCGTTCACCCTCCTAAAGCTCAGGGCGATCAGGCGTAAGGGCTATGAACGGTTACATCATTTGAAGCTTGCGCGGAACCACCGGCTTTTCGACTACGATGGGAATGGGAAAATCGACAGCGACCGCAGCGCGACTGCTGGCGTGTTCAATCTCATATAAAAAGGCGTCGGGAACCACCGCCAGGGTGCGACTGATCGCAAGCGGAGCGTTCTGCTCATATGCATTCTTTCTAAGCAGGTCTCGCACCCTCGCCTGTTTCGCGATTGATTTCTTGAGCCGGATCTCTTGCTGGGTTCCCACAGGCGTTTCCACTCTCGGTAGAAAGCAGCGCAATAGATCGGACGAGATCGAAGTCGAGATTTCGCCACTGAGATCGCTCGCGTAAAGAGCACCAGGATCCACTCGAGCCTGTAGCATCAGTTCGCACAATTCGTCGTAGAGGGTGGAATCACCGTCGACCAGAATGTCGCGCAAGACGTCGAGCACAGAACGATAGAGAAGACGGTTTTCGATCAATTTGGCGTTGTACATAAAGCCGGCTCGCCGCTGATGGGTGGTGGTTACCGAGGCCCATCCATTGTCGCTCAGGTAGTGCTTGCGCAGATCCTCAGCGCTGTGGAAAAATTCGGCGGTCACTTCTGCTTTGAGACTCTCAAAAAAATCGTGGACAGTTTTTCTAGGAAACGAAGCGCATGTTACCAACTGAAGAAGAACGTCGGCCGGATTCTTACCGGCGATGTCCATGCCATAGCGAAGCACCGGCTTTAAGAATCCGTGGTTCCAGCCATACCAGATTGCCCAATGAACCATTCGCAGAGTCAGGAGCTCATCCGGGGTGATCGCCGAGTTCCCCCAAATGATCTCCTCGGCCTCGACCGACTTGATGCCGCGATAGTCGCCAAAAGCGCCGTCACGGTAACGGTATTTGGTGGTGATACGGTGGTTTTGTCGAGAAGACTGCGATTCCATTTCGGTCCCGGGCAGCAGGATCACATTGTAAATGGCAAGAAAATCGAACCCGAAGCTGAAGACGTCCCTCAGGCTCTGCAGATGGCCTTCGTAGGTTTCATCGGGCAGTCCTGAGAGTAGATCGGTGCGAACACTGTGACCATCGGCGTGGTATTCGCCGACTTTTTTTGGCACATCGCCGAGCTTAATGTTGCTTCGTTTGGTGGCCGCCTGTGCCGCCTGGTCGAGTGTTTGCAAAGCGATGAGTGCGTGATCCAGTTGATGACCTTCGCTTTCCGTAGTGTTGCGGAGTAGCTCAGCAATGGCGATGTTGCGGTCCGGCGTGTTCTTACTTGCAAACATCGCGACCGAACGAAGCGCTGGGGTTTTCCGCCGGATGGTTTGGATTCGTTCTGCGATCTCGACGTCTCTTGGTAGCATGCCGAAATTGCCGTCGCCGATGATCCACCCCGGCGAATCGGGAAATTTGCGCGATACCCAATCGAGCTCGGCGAGCACTCGGTCGAGCGGAAATTTCCTCACCTTGTTGAGCGCGGCCACCCCCCACGCACAATAGGTGCATCGGAAGGGACAGCCTCGGTTGGTTTCAAACAGCGGCGTGAGACCGCGGGCGATGAACTCATCGAGCACGCCCTCCAGATAGGGAGAGGGAAAGTCGTCGAGCTCGCCAAACTTGGCCGACCCTCCATCGATCAAGCGGCCCGACGAAAAATAGGCGGTGCTATTTATCGATTGGCCTTCAGACAGGAAGCCTTTGCCGGATTTTTGGTATTGGGCAAGTAGCTCTGCAAAGGGTCGCTCCCCTTCGTGCAAGACACACACATCGATGAAAGGGTTGTCATGGAGATACTGTTCGATCCCTTTTGGATCGGTACGAACCGAGGGGCCACCGACGACGATGAGTGCATCGGGAAAACGCTGTCGCAAATGCGTGCCGATGGTCAAATTGAGATGGCTGTTCCAAATGTAGTTTGAAAATGCGATCACATCTGGAGGCGCGACATCGGTTGCCGCCAAAAGTTCGTCGGCGAACTTGAAAAATGAAACCTCTATCGTGTCGCCGAATCGCTTTTTTGCATAGGCGCCAATACTGGCGATTCCGTACGGAACCACTGCGCCCGAGGCGTTGCCGGAAGCGAAACCTTCGCGCGTGCCGGCAATGTAGTTGTGAACCAGGTCGGCCAATAGCACTCTCATTGTTGGCTCCACAGCGATGACCACGGTCGTTCTTTTTAAATGTAACACGCTTGTTGCTAGTTGAATACAACTCAATGTAAAATAACCTGAATGCTCTATAGCCATCTTGAGCATCTGGTTCATGAGGACCCGGTGCGGATTCGCAGCACGCTGTCTGAACACGGCTGCGTACTGATCCGTCGCGGCTTCGATTACGGCAAGTTATTGGCAGAACTAGAAGCGGTCAGTTCTCAGTTGACGACTTCGGGCGGCATCCTTGGATTTGATGTGATGCCTCTGTCGCTAATAAACGAAAGCACGCGCTTGGTCTCCGACGGCAATGAGATCGTATCGCGTGTGCTGGCCGGCAGTTCGTGGAAACTACACCCGGTGGCTTTCGCCCGATCTACTTGCGGAGTCGACAAGCCGGTGCCGGCGCATCAGGACCGTCAGCGCTGGGATCAGCGCGGCAATCTGTATACTGTTTGGCTGGCACTTTCCGACGCCAACACCGAAACCGCGACCGGCATACAATTGTGGCTTCCCTGTTTGTGGCGCCCGGTCAAACAGCCAGTGGCCGAGGAGATCAAAAAGTATTTTGTGCCGTGGACGCCGACCCTGCACGCCGGCGACATCGTTGTTTTCGATGGCTGGTTGCTGCATGGGACCGCGAGCAGTCCGGAAAAGACGCAGCGGCGCCTTTCGGTCGACGTCCGGCTCGAAAAGGTGCCCGCCTGGCAGCCCGTCGAGCCAGTCAGGTTTTGGCCCAAGGTTCCTTACTGAATGATCCAAGAGCGGGATCTCAGAGTGGGCGACGGGCGTGATTTGCCCGACCTCATCAACCGTTACGGAGTTGCAATCGTCGCGCTGCCCGAGCCGATCGAAGGCCGAGAACGTTTCAATGCTGGTGTCATTAATATCTCTTTGTACACAAAAATACAGCAACTTATCGGCAATCTGATTTCCGTCCATTTTGGTGCGCATATTTTCACTCGGGATCAGTTCATCAATGTTCGCAGTGGTTTGACCGAAAAGACTGGCTACCACCAAGACTACCGAAGCGACGCCCCGGCCGCCTTTTTGACCGCCTGGACACCGCTCAACGAAGAGGGGCCTTGGCTTCACGTCTTTGCCAAAAAGTTTACCTCAGCGGTAGTCGGTTCGGACGAAGAGATTCTGCGTCACTATCGAGATCATCTCATCCGGTATCAGCCCAAGATGGGCGAGGTGGTGCTGATGGATGGCCGCACCGTGCATGGCACCGGCGACTGCGTCGGCAATCCGCACGGGATTAGGGTAAGTCTAGATTTCCGCATTCGCCTTACCTGTTCACCCTAGATGTTTCGTGATAAAGTAAAATTGGGGAGTGTCTGGTGGACAATCTGCGGGACCAGATAGGCTTGACCATCGGCAGTGCGAGCGCCGAAATCGAGCGCGGCCATTTCGCCGAAGCGGAGGAGAGGCTGCAGCCATTGGCGGTAGCCCATCCCGACCATAGCGAGATTTTTGCGACCTTGGCGAAAGCAGCCAGTGGTGCCGGCCGCCAGTTCGAAGCGATCGAGCGCATCGAAAAGGCGATCGCCATCGCGCCGACTGATTGGCAGCATCGCCTATTCGCCGCGGAGCTCTACCTGAAGGAGCGATACCCGGGCGCGGTGGTAAAAGCGCGCACCCATCTCGAAGCCGCGCGAGGGCCAAGTCAAAACGCACTACCAGTATTATTGCTGCTCGCTCGCGCCTACAACGTCGTGGGCCCGCTCGATCGGGCCGAAGCGTGTGCCCGCCTGCTACTCGAGCGGCAGCCGGAAGTAGCCGCGCACCATGTCCGCCTTGGCAGCGTGCTGGCGCAGATCGAAAAGATCGACGAAGCGATCAGCTGCTATCGCCGAGCCATTGAGCTAGATCCGACTGGCTTACCTTTCGCCAAAAGCGATCTCAAAGACCTGCTCGCGCTCAGACGCAACGCCGGGCGCACCCCAACCTTCATGGCGCGCTATCCGTCGCTGAAGGAGCTGCAAATCGATTTTCGCGAAGCACTCAAGCGGCGAGTCATTCCGTTCGTTCCGCCAAGTGAACGCTTCTTGGCTCCCTCGTCACGGGTGTTCACCATGGGATCGTGTTTTGCTCGTCACATTGCCGCTGCGCTCAACCGATTTGGATATCGAGTAGCGCAGTTCGATTTGACTGAGCAGATGAACACTACTTTTGCCAACCGACTGGTGGTCGATTGGTTGCTGGGAAAATATAGCCAGCGTCAAGATCGGGTCGAGGAGCTACTTGCCAGCATCCGTTCACGTGAGGAAACGTTGCTCAATGTGAAAAAAGCGGAGCTTATCATTCTCACGCTTGGGGTAGCGCCCTGTTTTTTTGATCGCGCGAACGGTGAATTTGTAATGCCGCGGCCGACCCAAATCAACCACACCACCTTGAATGAGAAGTTGGAATTTCGCACGACTTCGGTAGCCGACAATGTTGCCAACATGCGCTATGTGCTGTCGGCGATCCGAGAGATCAATCCGAACGTCCAGTTTGTGATCAGTGTTTCACCGGTGCCGATCTCGGCAACTTTTGAGTATCCATCGGCGGTAGTGGCCGACTGCGTTTCCAAGGCGGTGATGCGTCTGGTGGCGGATGAGCTGGTGCGCAGTGAAGCAAAGCTGGTGTATTGGCCAAGCTTCGAGATTGTGCGCTGGCTTGGTCCCAATTTGGCGCCCACTTTTGCGTCGGATGATGGGATTTT
>JAHFDU010000308.1 GCA_023248835.1 Myxococcales bacterium
GCGATGATTGATCTGAGATCGTTCACGTCGCCGTACGTCGCCGTCGCCGTCAACAACAACTCGACTACGACAACGCGTTACGTCAACGTCGACGAACTGCCCGACGCAATCGCTTCAACGTGATAACGCTCTACTTTAGTTGAGTGAGTAGGGTAGCGCCAAGGGGAAGGCGGCGATTTCGGCGTCAAAAGATTCACCGTCGGTGGTGACCATTTCGTAACTGCCGCGCATCGAGCCGTGTGGCGTTGTCAGCTGGCACCAGCTGACATATTCAAATTCTTGACCAGGGCCTAAAATCGGCTGGGCACCGACGACACCATCGCCACGAACTTCTTGCACTTTGCCGTCGCCGTCGGTGATGACCCAGTGCCGTGAGCGCAGCTGTGCGGTCTCAAAACCTTCATTGGCGATGCGCACCTGATAGGCGAAAGCGAACTTGCCGTCGGCGGGCGAAGAGCGATCGACGAGATACTGACTTTCGACGGTGACCCGAATGCCGCGGGTGAGCGTGGTGGACACGGAGGACGAAGTTGCCATCAACAGAAGTCGGGAGTCAAGCGGAGCGAATTCTTTCGATTATTGGCGGCAAAATGTGAAGCACGTGATCGACCTCTTCGCTCGAGTTTTCGCGGCCGAAAGAAAAGCGGACGGCTAGAAGTGCCTGCCTGCGCGACTGGCCGAGCGCGAGCAACACTGGCGATGGTTCGCGCGAGCCCGAGGTGCAGGCCGCGCCGGTGGAGGCAGCGACGCCAGCCAAGTCGAGGCTCTCGACTAATAATTCGCCGTCGACGCCGTCAAACGCCAGGTTACAAGTATTTCCCACCCGCAACTTCGAGCCATTGACGCGAGCACCGAGCTTGGCCGCCCCACCTTCAAAACGATCGCGCAGTGCGGTGACGTGTTCGCGCCAGTCCGCAGCGTGCGCAACACCGAGTTTGGCTGCTTTGCCAAAACCAACCAGCGCCGCAACATTCTCGGTGCCGGGCCGCTGTCCGCGTTCTTGGTGACCGCCCGCGAGCAAGGGCTCGAGCAGCAAGCCGCGTCGCGCGTAGAGTGCGCCGGCGCCCTTGGGGCCGTAGATCTTGTGCGCCGAAAAGCTTGCTAAATCGACGTCGAGCGCGTGTACGTCGACGGCGACTTTGCCTGCTGCTTGCACTGCGTCGGTGTGAAACAGTGCGCCGACGTGGTGGGCGTGCTCGACCAACAGACCGAGCGGATAGAGATTGCCGAGCTCATGATTGGCAAGCTGCAATGACACCAGTGCGGTCGACTCGTCGATCGCGTCGATAAGAGACTGCTGAACTAAAGTTCCATCTGATGAAACTTTTGCGAACACCAGTTCGAAACCAGCTTTGCCAAGCGCCTGCGCTGCGCCGAGCACGGCCGGATGCTCGAGTGGCGAAAGCACGATTCGCCGTCGGTGTGAGTCTTTGTGGCGCTGCAGCCAAGCCGCGCCATGTAACGCCAAATGATCGCTCTCCGTCCCACCCGCGGTAAATAGGAGCTCATCGGAGTACGCACCGATCAAGGCGGCGACTTCAGTGCGCGCCCGTTCGATCGCTCCTCGGGCTTGCCTACCGAAACGGTGCACGGAAGAGGGATTGCCGACCACCTCCCGCAGGCTGCAATGCATCATTTCCAGCGCCTCAGGGTGCATCGGCGTGGTCGCATTATGATCGAAATAGATCATTTGTTTTCCGCTCATCCTGAGCCGTGGCTTGTCGAAGAGTCGACAGGGGCGCCCGGAAGTCGGCGTTGATTCGCGCTTCGCGATTCTTACCACCGCCGACAGCCGACAGCTTACAGCTGACAGTGGAGAAAAATCGGAAAAATCGCGTTGACCCTCCCGTAAATTCGCTCTTGAAAGGAGGACTAGAGTAGGTGATTTCATGAATGAATCCGAAACTGTAGGCTGTCGGCTGTGAGCTGTCGGCGGCGCTCGGACTTTCGGGCGCCCCTGGAAGAGTCGAAGGACTCCTTGACACCGGAGGGTTACACTGAAAAAATCGTTCGATTATGGCACACACGTCTGGCTCCTTATTATTGCGGGCAGGGATTATCAGCAAGGCCCAATTGGCCGAGGCCCAAAAACTCCAGCTCCGCGAAGGAGGTTCGTTCGGAGAGTGCCTGGTTCGCGCTGGCGCTATCGACGAAGCGAAGTTGGTGGAATTTTATCACCACCGCATGATGATTCCGCGCATAGCCGACGACAAGCTTCAGCGCATTGCGCCGGCGGTGCTCGCCACTGTGCCGGGCGACATGGCGGTTGAATTTCGGGTTTGTCCGGTCGAGCTCGACGCCGAAGGGTTGACGCTGGCGATGGCCGATCCCTCGGACAACCACGCGGTGGATGAGCTCGGGTTTTTCGCCGATAAATATATTTTGCGAGCGGTGGCGAGCGAGTCGGCGGTGCGCGCAGCGATTGAAACTCACTACAAAGTGAAGTTGCGGGTGTTGCCTGCCGGAGCTGCTGGCAAGACGGCGGTGATCGCCGAAGAGCCGTTGCCGCTCACCAAAGTCAAGCAGGCGGCGGCGCCGAAGGCCGAGGAAGCGCCGATATTGCTCACCAAGACGATCGTGCCCGCCAACGGAAGTGTAGCGGCGCCGAGCCCTCCACTCGAAGCTTTGCGCGCGGCCAGCGGTCGCGAGCAGGTCGGGCAGGTCGTGCTCGACTACGTTTCTCAGCTCACCGAGCGAGCGATCTATTTTGTCAGCAACAAAGGATATCTGGTCGGTTTCGATGCGCGGGGAGCACGTACCGACGCCGCGAGTGCAAAAAAATTGTCAGTTCGAGTCGACACCGCCAATATTTTTCGCGATGTGGTCTCGTCCCGGTTGCCTTACCGTGGCCCTTTGCCGGCTTCGAGCGCCAATCGCGCTTTGGCGGACGCGCTCGGCGGTGTTGCAGCCGAGATCCTGGTGATGCCAATCGCGATCGGCGAGCGCACCGTAGCGGTGCTGTTTGCCGACGGCATGGTGGCGCAGCTGCCGGATTCTGCGGTGCAGTCGACGATGCGCGAAGCTGGACTTGCCTACGAGCGCCTGCTGCGCAAAAGCGCACGCTAAGGGCGACGATCGCTTCCGTCGTCGGAAGCCTTGCCATCGAGTCCGCTTGTCCCCCGTACAGCTGCGTGGGCCTCGGCTGCCGGCCCAACGCGTACAGCGCCAGACTATTTTGCGATCAGATTAATGGCTGATTCGAAGGTGACCGGGTCGCCCTGAAAAGTTGGGAATTTCCACCGTTCCATGGTCGTTGCCATGCAGTGTTCCATGTCTGGATCGGTGTGCGGGCTGAAGTTCACGTCTGCCGCGTTGCCGGTGTTCTTGATCGAAAAGCGCGCGGTCACTTTGGAGACGTACTGCAGGTCGGGTTTGCGCTTGAGCGCTTTTTCATAACAGGCGCGCAGACCCCCTGAGTTCAGACGTACGACCTTGACCACCGCGTCAGGCGAGACGTTACCTTCGATGCCGTGATGTCCGCCGCTCGCACCGCCACCGCCGCCCCCTCCTCCGCCAGCGTGGCCTGCTTTGACATCGACGCCGTCGAGTTGAACGGCGCCGGCCGCCTTGGCCGCGTCTTCCGCTTTGACCAGCTTTGCCGCCAGTTCGCTCACCTTGTCTTTGGTGCTCGATAGCTCGTTCTGGCAGGCGACCAGGTCGGAGGCCAGCTTGGATCGCTGCCCGTCCTCGGCCGGCGGATTGTTGCAGCCAGAAGTGGCGAAAGCGAGGAGGATAACCACCGGGACGACGAGGGTAATTGGGCGCATTGTTTCCAATTATCGCTCCAACTTTGGCAGCGCGCAAGCGCCATCGGCACCCACCGCCGCCAAAGGTTCATCAGGAGGCACGCGCTGGGTCCACTCGTAGATCGGCTGGCCGGAAAGCACGTGCTCGGCAACAATTCGACCGACTTCTTCGACTTGCACCCGATTGTAGAGCAGGGCGCCGGGCGCGCTGGTCGGCATCAGCATCAGCCGCCGTCGCTGATCTTTGGTTTCGCCGGCGGGAATCGGGCGCACCAGCACGTTGACACCGCGTTTGCACCGGCCGAAGCAGCTGTAATCGTCGAGTTCGGCGCGTTCGCCGGCGGCCTGGTCGGTGATGGCTCCTTGCATCGCCGTGCGCACTTTGGCCGACTCGCGCATGCCTCCGCATTCGGGGCCGCGGCAAACCACGACGTGATACCGGGTCACATTTCAATTATATCATATTCAATGCTTGTGACTGGCGCGGGCGTTGCTGTCTTTGTTTGATTCTTTGGTTTCAGCATCGGTGAATGTCACCTTGCCCGAATAGTGTGGCCCCTCCATCCGTAGGGTTACCTGGCCGGCGGCGAGAATGCGGTGACGGTGCTGAATCGTCAGCAGATATTTCTTGTTGCCCTCGATGTCCTCTTTGTCAAAAGTAATGGTGTTAAACAGTACGCGATCGCCGCGGTTCATAAAATTCTCGGTCGATGCGCGCTGGTCGTGCGCACCGCCGGTGATATCAAACACCACCAGATTGACTTGCACATCGTTGACCGGCTGGGCAAAAAACGCAGCGTAGTGGATCTCCACTTTGCCGGTCTTCTTGTCGTACCAAAGCGTGTTTTTTTCGAGCTTACGCAGCTGCGAGACGTAAGCCGACACCGAATGCCAGCTCGAGGGCAGCGAATGATCGCTGATGATGATCTTGCCTTTGAGTAGATCTTCAGGCGCGGGACTTTTGGCGAGCGCCGGAGCCGAGCAGAACAAGAGCGCAATTGCCGTTTGAAGTTTCATCTGAATATCCTCGATGAAGCCAGGTTTAATGAGCGATAAAAGTAGCCAGATTTCGGTCGGTTGTCCATCCAGATAACAGCCGCCTACGGCCCGGGGCCGCTTCAAGAAGCCAGAAACTGTTTGGTTCACAGTCGAGAGTCAAGAGTCGAGAGTCTTGGACACGGAAGACGCCGGAAATTCAGTCGAGGGCCACGGTTGGAGACGCACTCGAAGG
>JAHFDU010000309.1:0-3397 GCA_023248835.1 Myxococcales bacterium
TACGCCCCGAGCGTCCAAGCGCGACCGCCAACTGGTACTGGATCTCGGGGCGAATTTCGGGCCGATCTTCGCCGGTAAGTGCGGTTTCAAAGTGCTCGATCGCCATCTCGGGCTCGCCCATCGCGCACATGCACTGCGCGTAGAGAAAGTGAACGCTGGCGTGGTGGCCGCCTGGGTGCTCCTTGCTGACATCGACCGACAGTGCCCGCTTAAGCACCGCCACCGCCTCTTCGAACCTGAGCTCCTGCCTGAACGCGTCGGCAAGATAAACGTAGGCGTCGATTCGTGTCGGCTGCAGCTCGATAACCTGCGCAAACGGCGCTCTGGCTTCGCCAAAACGCCCGAGCGCGCCAAGCGCAATGCCTTGGTGCATCAGCGCCTCGGCCTGCCGGGGATCGACACGGGCGGCCTGGGCAAACAGCGGTTCGGCCTCAGCCGGGCTTCCCATCTGCATTTTGGCGAGTCCGAGAAAATACAAGGCCGAACTGTGATTGTTGTCTGTTTTCAATATCTTACGATATATCCCCTCGGCCTCGCTGAGCTGCCCAATTTTCTGCAGCTCCAGCCCTCGCAACAGCAGCTCTTGGGTAGGGTCAGGTGCCTTCGGCGATTCGGAGTGCGACTTCACCCCGGTATTATGGCGCGAATGTCGGGTTTAGAAAAGGGGGCCCTCCTGACCGCCTGTTTGGCGTAGGCGTTGACCTTGACGTAGTCGGCGACGGTGACGGCGACGAAAATGGTCTCATTGGGCGCACCTTTTTGCCTCCGATTGCCGATGACGCAGCAGACCGAAAGGAACGTCAGCATGTTGACTCGCATGTGTCTGTGACCCGACGAAGAACCGATCGTCGCCGTCGCCGACAAAGTTGACGACAACGTCAAGCGCTCACGTCAACGACGACGTGAGCGCAAACTGTCAGGCGGTCAGACACCTGGGGATCCATCACTTTTCGTAGCCGCGGCCGTAGCTGTCTGAGATTGCGCCCGGCCGACACGTGTAAATCGCGAGGTTGCTCCCGCTCGGCTCCACGCTTCGCTTCCGTCGCTGTTCGGCCACGCCCACGGCCACGACAAAACTGACGGACCTTCGGACCTTCAAGGGTCTCTCCTGTTGACTATGGTACCATATACGGTACCATACAGTGGTGGGACGTTGGCGTGAGCTGATCGAGAACGCTCGGCGGAGTCCGGCCAACGTACGCCTGGCGGATTTGTGCCGGCTGGTCGAACGACTGGGATACGTTGAGCGCAACCGGGCGGGCTCTCATCGATTTACCGCCATGCGAGCAGGCCAGCGCTTCCTCTGATTAACTTGCAAGGCGGCGGATCCGGCAAGGCCAAGCCCTACCAAGTACGACAGGTGCTCGGCATCATCGACACCTACGGATTGGAGATTGAGGAATGAAACCATTTCGCTATCGGATCGTAGTCGAATGGAGTGACGAAGATGACGCTTTCGTCGCGCGCGTGCCAGCGCTCCCAGCCTGCGCTGCCCATGGCAAGACTGCAGACGCGGCCGCACGGGAGGCGCGCCGAGCCGCCGAGGCGATGTTGGCAGTGCTGCTGGAGGATCACTCTCGAGCTCCACCCGAAGACATCACCGCCGACTATTCCGGACAGCTCCGCCTTCGCATCCCTCGATCGCTGCACGAGCGGCTGGCAAGACTGGCCACCGCCGAGGGGGTGTCCCTCAATCAAGAGATGGCCGTACTTCTCGCCGAAGGGTGTGGACTGCGCGATGTGAAATCAAAACGGCGGCGAGTTCGTGCGGAGCAGAGAGTTCGTCGCGGAGCGAAAGTAAAATCATCTGGTTAAGTGAATGAGCGACCGTGAAGCTGAATTACTGAAGACCGTCCCCAAGCCCACCGAAACGGCTCACAAAACTCCAAGAAAATTTTTCCAGCCTGCCAAAAAAAACTTCAGCACTCGCGCGAACCCGCAAAAAGCGACAACAATTGACATTTCGCACAGGCAAGTGGTAGATCCTGCCCACTTTTAAGTAGTCGTCATTTAAGTAGTCGTCAGGGAATCAATGGGGCGTCGACAAGTGGTAAGTCACGGGATTTTGATTCCCGCATCCGTAGGTTCGAATCCTACCGCCCCAACTGTCGGGCTGTAGTCGAAGGAAAAGTAACGGAGTATGAACAAAATGCTGACTAAAGTTCTGCAATCCGAAACGCGCGAGACAATCGCGCGGCGGGGGGGAGGCTCTCGCGGCTTTGCCGCGGGAGGGGGTTCGGACCGAGCAGGCGCGAAAGCGCCGAGTGCTCGGTCGAACGGAAGGTCCCCCTGTCAATGATTAAGGCACTGACGATATTTTCGGGCAACGCCAACCGCGATTTGGCCGAATCAATTTGCGGCTGCGTTGAGGCGCGCCTCGGGGCCGCCGAGGTGACGACATTTTCCGACGGCGAAATCTTCGTCGAAATCGGCGAAAACGTTCGCGGCGTCAACTGCTTTGTGGTGCAGCCAACCTCGTCGCCGGTGAACCAAAACTTGATGGAGCTGCTGGTGATGATCGACGCGCTCAAGCGCGCGTCGGCCGGCTCCATCGTCGCCATCATGCCCTACTTCGGCTACGCGCGGCAGGATCGCAAAGTCAAACCGCGCACGCCGATCAGCGCCAAACTGGTGGCTGACCTTATCACCGCCGCTGGCGCCGATCGGGTGGTGACGGTCGATCTGCACGCCGGACAAATTCAGGGATTTTTCAACATTCCAGTCGACCATCTGTTCGCGCTGCCGGTGATGATCGACTATTTAAAACAGACTTTTACCAAAGAGACGGTTTTTGTGTCGCCCGATGCTGGCGGGGTCGAACGGGCCCGCGCCTATTCCAAACGGATGAACGCGACGCTGGCGATCATCGACAAGCGGCGCTCGGCCGCCAACGTCTCCGAAGTGATGAACATCATCGGCGACGTAAGGGGCAAAGATGCGGTGCTGATCGACGACATGATCGACACCGCCGGCACATTGACGCAAGCGGCGCGCGCGGTGCTCGAAGCCGGCGCTCGTTCGGTCAGCGCATGTGCGACGCACGGCGTGTTTTCGGGCCAAGCGATTGAACGCATCGTCGAATCGCCGCTGTCGCAAGTGATCATCACCGACACGATTCCGCTGCGCGACAACGCCCGGGCGTGCAAAAAAATCAAACAGCTTTCGGTGGCGCGCCTGCTCGGCGAAGCGATCAAGCGCATCCACCACGGCGATTCGATCAGCAGTCTGTTTATTTAGCGATAGAGAAAGAGGAAGACCATGTCGGTTGAAGGCAACAAACTCGAAGTCGAATTTCGCACCCAGGGCGGCAAATCGTTCAATCGCAGATTGCGCCAGAGCGGAAAAATTCCGGCGGTCTGCTACGGCGGCGGCAAGCCACCAATCGGACTCTTGCTCG
>JAHFDU010000309.1:3407-3893 GCA_023248835.1 Myxococcales bacterium
CAACACCGTCATCCATCTCACGGTGAAGGGCGCGCCGACCGGCGACGAATCGCTGACGGTGATGGTGCGCGATCATCAAAAAGACATCGTGCGTGGAAATCTCACCCACGCCGATTTTATCCGGGTTGACGTCGACAAAGACGTGCACGCGGTGGTGCCGCTGGTGCTCGTCGGTAAGCCCGAGGGCGTCAAGAACGGCGGCATCATGCACCAGGTTATTCGCAAACTCGAGATCGCCTGCCGACCCGATCGGATTCCGGTCAAAGTCGAAATCGACGTCACCGCGCTCGACATGGGCGATGCGCTACACATCAGCGATTTGAAATTGCCCGCGGGCGTTCGGCCGCGCGCGCTGCCAGGACAAACGGTTTGTTCGGTGACCGCGCCGAAAGCGGAAAAAGTGGTCGAAGCGGCTCCGACCGAAGTGGCGGCAGTGGCAGGCGCCCCGGCAGCAGAGGGTGCCAAAGCGGGCGCCCCGGCAGAAGC
>JAHFDU010000309.1:3903-4963 GCA_023248835.1 Myxococcales bacterium
GGCGCCAGCCAAGGGTGCTCCAGCGGCCAAAGGTGGTGGCGAGAAAAAGGGTAAATAACTCGTGTGGCTGGTGGTTGGACTCGGCAATCCCGGGTCCGAGTACTCGAGCCACCGCCACAATATAGGCTTCATGGTGGTCGACGAGCTGGCGCGAAAATGGCGCGCCAGCTTTCGCAGCAAGTTTGGCGCCGAAGTGGCGGCCACCACTCACGCGATTTTGCTCAAGCCGCAGGAGTACATGAATCTTTCGGGGCGAGCGGTGGCCGAAGCGATACATTTTTACAAGATCGAGCCCGAACAAACGGTGGTAGTGCATGACGAGCTCGATCACGAATTTACCAAGTTGCGAGTGAAAGTCGGAGGCGGGCACGGCGGGCACAATGGATTGCGATCGGTGGTGGAAACAATTGGGGCTGACTTTTTGCGGATTCGTTGTGGTATAGGAAAGCCGGCGAACAAAGAACAGGTGACTTTCCACGTCTTAAGTGGCTTTGACAAGGAAGAGAAAAAAAATTTACCGCTCGTGATCGGTCGAGCAGTAAGCGCAGTGGAGCTGGTGATTGAACGCGGCGCCACGGTAGCAATGAACCAAGTGAACACCGACAAATAACCTCGCTCCCGTCGTGTACGGGGGCAAACCCAGGAGGAGATGAAACATGGCTCTATCGATGCGAGACGAGCCGGGCACGCAGCGTGAATTCGAAACGATATTCATTCTGCGCCCGGACACCAACCAGGACGGCATACAACAAGTAAACACCCGCGTGCGCGCGGTGATCAATGAGCACGGCGGCAAACTGCTCAAGCTCAACAACTGGGGCAAGCGCAAACTCGCCTACGAAGTGCGCAAGCAGCTCAAGGGAATTTATCTCTACTGGCAATACCTCGGCACCGGCAACGTCGTCGAAGAGATCGAGCGCAACCTGCGCATGGTCGACTCGGTGATTCGCTACTACACCGTCAAACTCAAAGAGAATGTCGATCCGGCGGCACACGAGCAGACCGTCGACGACGAAGCCTTCTTGAAAGCGGCCACCACGGTGCCCGACGAGGAAGAGCT
>JAHFDU010000310.1 GCA_023248835.1 Myxococcales bacterium
CTGCTGCGAGCAACGGTCCAGCAGCGGCGATTGATGTCCAACGCTCGTGCAGCAGCAACCGCTCGGCGCCATAGGAGTCACTGAACTCCGCAACCTGCACCTCAGGGACATCATCGTTGAGCGGACGACCCTCGATGGGCCCGATCAGAGCAGTGCGCAGGTTGTCGATCGCTCGATTCCAAGTGATCCCGAGCGCCTTGATCTGTTCGCGTGTCACCGGGTCGATCGTGTCTACCGATTCCACTACCAACACCTCACCCACCGGGCCGATCCATGGCCTATGTATGCCCTTCCACTCGCGGAGATCTTCGTTTCGAAACAGATTTACACGCAGGCTCTCAACCGTAATGGACGGCGGCGCTCCCCCCTGGACCACCAACACTCGGCTCCAGCGCACCATCGCCGCATCGCACCGCTCAGGAAATTTCGAGCACTCGAGAAAAGATTTTCCAGGTTGATCGGTGCGCGCTTTTCGATCTGCACCGCCCAATCGCCCGTCGTGTGCACTTGCGCGTCGGGATACTTCCGTCGGACGTACTCAAGAAAACGCCTAGTGAAAACTCGCGCCTGCTCGACGGTGGGAGGGGAAACCGCCTCCCCTGTCTCCGAACGCGGATTCGCACTCGAACGCGAGCATCGCGAACATGCGGACGCGAATCCGAGCACAATTGCGAATATCCACATTTTCATGCCGTGCGTGTCCTACCAGAAACCGCGGCTGCCTGTCAAAGTGTGATCCTACCTAGGGATCCGTCAGTTTTGTCGTGGGCGTGGGCGTGGGCGTAGGCGAATCAGCGACGGAAAACGGCCATGCACCGTGGGAAAATGCCGCGCCGGTGTTTTGTCGATGTGGCCCCTGTTTTGAATCGTCACATGTGTCTTGCATCACCGTCGGAAGAGAGAACAGATTTTCGTTTCACGCCCACGCCCACGCCCACGAAACCGACGGACCTTCAGGTGATCCTACGACGTGCGGTATGGCTATCAACGTGCAAGCGGTACTTATGCTTATCGCAAACGCGCCGCCTCTTTGCCAAACAGGCGCTCGATCTTGAGTAGCAGCTCATCGGTGGGGGTGACGCCGTAGCGCAAGGGCAAAACGTAGTCGGTGGCCGAGCGGCGCGGCACTTTCATGCGCACCACGGTGGCCACCGGGCCGGGATAGCGTTCGAGCGCGGCTTTTAATTCCGTCGCCTGCTCGTCGGTGAGCGCATCGGCCGAAAGTTCGATGGTGATCTGCTTGGTTTTTTCGGTGCGCAGCTTCGACACCAGTACCGCGGCCGACATGTTGATCTCTTTGGTGCGCACTGCTTCTTCGTCGCTGTCATCACCGCGGCCGGCTTTGACTTTGCCGACGACGACGATCGGCTCGTCGCTCTTGAGCACCGCTTCGTGCTCAGCAAACGGCTTGGCGAAGCAAGCGACCTTGACCCGGCCACGCGCATCCTCGAGCTGAAAAATCGCCATTCGTCCGTCGCCGCTCTTGAGCGGCCACTCTTTGTAGGCGGTGACCATGCCAGCGACGGTGACCTCTTCCCACTCCGGCTTTTGCTGCACGTCAATCGACGCAGTGACGCCGAAGCGCTTCAAATCTTGCGCGTAGCGATCGAGCGGATGGCCCGAGACATAAAAGCCGAGCGACTCGCGTTCGAAGCCGAGCTGCTGTTTGGGCATCCAAGCCTCCACGTCGGGATATCTTCCGATCGCAGCGGCAGTTGGATTCGGAGCGGTCGGCGTCACCAGGCCGAACAGCGACCCCTGCCCGCTGTCGCGATCGCGCTGCTGCTTCTGGCCATCTGCAGTGGCGCGCTCGAGTGCCGAAAACATCGCGGCGCGATTTTTTTGCGGATGCAAGTCATCCATCGCGCCCGACTTAATCAGCGCTTCGAGCACCTTTTTATTGACGCGCTTGAGATCAACGCGATTACAAAAATCGAACAGATCGACAAACGCTCCGTCGCTGCGCGCTTTCACCATCGACTCCACCGCGCCTTCGCCGACCCCCTTGACTGCACTCAACCCAAAGCGAATCAGCTTGCGTTTGTCGCCTTCCCCTTTCTTGGATTTCTTGTCGCCAGCGACGATGATCTCTTTGACCACCGAAAAATCCTGCTCCGACTGATTGACGTCGGGGCGCCGCACTTCGATGTTCATCGCCCGCGCTTCGGCGACATTCTTGACGATCTTGTCAGTGTCCTCTTTGTCGCAACTGAGTAGGCCAGCCATAAACTCTTCGGGGAAGTAGTGCTTAAGATACGCCGTCTGATAGGTCACCAGCGCATAGGCGGCCGAGTGCGACTTGTTAAAACCGTAGCCGGCAAATTTGGCCATCAACTCGAAAACTTCATCGGCGATTTTTTCATCGACGCCTTTTTTGCGCGCGCCCTCGACAAAGCCGCTCTTCTCTTTGTCCATCACCTCTTTTTTCTTTTTGCCCATGGCACGCCGAAGCAGATCGGCTTGTCCGAGCGAATAGCCCGCCAGCGCGGAGGAGATCTGCATCACCTGCTCTTGGTAGACGATGACGCCGTAGGTCTCTTTCAAAATCGGCTCGAGCACCGGATGCTGATAGGTGACGCGCACGTGACCGTGCTTGCGTTTGACAAAATCGTCGACCATGCCGCCCTCGAGCGGTCCCGGCCGATAGAGCGCGCCGGCGGCGATGATGTCTTCAAAACAGTCGGGCTTGAGTTTTTTGAGTAGCTCAATGAACCCCGACGATTCGAGCTGAAACACTCCGATGGTGTCGCCGGCCGCGATCATCTCGTAGACGCTTTTGTCGTCGAGCGGAATTTCATTGATGTCGAGCGTCGGCTGCTCGCGCCGAATCAGGCGCAATGCAAAATCGAGCACGGTGAGCGTCTTGAGTCCGAGAAAATCGAATTTGACCAGCCCCGCCTGCTCGACTTCATCTTTGGCAAATTGCGAAACGATTTCGCCCTCGGGACCGCGCGAGCAGGGCACATAGTTCCACAGCGGTTCGTCGGCGATCACCACGCCCGCCGCGTGCATCCCGGCGTGGCGATTGAGTCCCTCGAGCGCCTGCGCGACATCGAGCACTTCGCGATATGGCCCTTTGTCATCGCCGTACAGTTCGCGCAACTTGGGCTCTTCTTCGAGCGCCTGCTTCACCGTCGGCGATTTTCCTTGCACCGGCTCGGGCACGAGCTTGGCCACTTTATCGACTTCGGCATACGGAATCGCCATCACTCGGCCGATGTCGCGAATCACGCCGCGCGCTTTGAGCTGATGCATGGTGACAATCTGACCGACGTTGTTTTTGCCATATTTCTCGGTGACGTACTGAATTACTTCGCTGCGCCGGTTCATGCAAAAGTCGATGTCGAAGTCGGGCATCGACACCCGATCGGGATTCAAAAATCGTTCGAACAGCAGATGGTACGGAATCGGATTGATGTCGGTGATACGCAGCGCATAGGCGACCAGCGATCCGGCGCCCGATCCACGCCCCGGCCCGACCGGAATTCCTTTCTCCTTGGCGTAGCGAATAAAATCCCAGACGATGAGAAAGTAGCCCGAAAATCCCATCTTGCAGATCATCCCAAGTTCGCGCTTGAGGCGCTCGCGATATTCGTCAGCATCAAAGGGCTGATTGCGCGCTTTGAGTTCGCGCAAGCGCTGCTCCAGTCCCTCGATGGCGATCTTTTGGATGTAGGTGTCGCGATCGTAGCCTTCGGGCACGCCATACTTGGGCAAAAAAGTTTTGCCGAGCTCGAGCTCGACGTTGCACTGCTTGGCAATGTGAATGGTATTTTCGAGCGCCTCGGGTAGATCGTGAAAGTAGGCATTAAATTCGTCGGGCGATTTGATGTAATAGGCGTCGGTCTTGTGATGCAGGCGCTTTTCGTCGTGGATCGTTTTGCCCTGCTGAATGCACATCAGAATTTCATGCGCGCGCGCATCCGATCGATTGACGTAGTGGCAATCGCCGGTTGCGACCAGACCAATGCCAGTCTCCCGACTGATCTTTCGCCATTCGCTGTTGACCTGCTCCTGCTCAGAAAGTCCGTTGGGCTGTACTTCGAGATAAAAATCGCCCGGCGCAAAAAGATCGCGGTACTCGAGCGCGCTCTGTTTGGCCGCTGCGACGCCGCCCTTCATCAGCGACTGCGCCACTTCGCCGCCGAGACAGGCCGAAAGGCCAATCAATCCGTCCGAGCGCTCTTTGAGTAATTTCTTGTCGATGCGTGGGTGGTAATAAAACCCCTCGAGAAATCCCATCGAGTTCAAGTACTGCAAATTTTTGTAGCCGGTTTGATTCTTGGCGAGCAGGATCAGGTGATAATTTTTGCGCTCGGTCTTGTCGAAACGATCGGTCGCCGAGACGTAGGTTTCGCAGCCAAAAATCGGTTTGACTCCGGCCTCTTTGGCGCGCTTGTAAAAGTCGACCATGCCGTACATGTTGCCGTGGTCGGTCAGCGCCACCGTATCCATGCCGAATTTTTTCACCGTCGAGAATAGATCGGACAGACGGATGGCACCGTCGAGCAGGCTGTACTGGCTGTGCAAATGCAAGTGGGTGAAGTTGGCCATGCCCTGTTCTACCGCGCTTCCCTGTGGATGGTCCGAGGAAGTTTAGCCACTTTGGTATCGCGTTAATATCCCTTAACAATCTACGCTCTGTCCACAGCCGTCGAAGCCGCAAGTCACAGTCTTTCCACAGCACGTATTTGCACGCATATTCTGAGGGTCCGCCAGTTTTATCGTGGGCGTGGGCGTAGGCGTGGGCGAATCAGCGACGGCAAGTGACCATGCACCATGGGAAAATGCCGCGCCGATGTTTTGTCGATGTGGCGCCTGTTCCGATTTCTCCCAATGACTCTTGCGTCACCGTCGGCAGAGAGCACGGATTTTCGTTTCACGCCCACGCCCACGAAACTGACGGACCTTCAGACGCATATTCGATTGATTTGTTTTTGAAATACGAATACATATATC
>JAHFDU010000020.1:0-15178 GCA_023248835.1 Myxococcales bacterium
CGACAAAGGCGGTTATGTTGAGTTTGCCGCGCTAGGCGCTTTTCAAGCGACGGGAACCTGGCCGATCGCGATTGGCCAGTTCATGGTGGGCGAGAACTACACCACGTTCGGTCCGCAGGTTGGAGATCCGTCGATGTCGTTGGCGGTGCCGGTGGACCAATACCGCACCAGTTACGATTTCATTTCACCGGCGACGTACACCAAGAATTTTGTCAACATCACTGCGCCGATCGGCAGCAAGATCACCATCGACGGCAGATTGATCAGCAGCCCCTTCACCCGCATTGGAGCGAGCAACTACAGCTACATCTATGTCGATCTGACCGAGGGCGCGCATCACATTACCGGTGACAACAAGTTCGGTATTTTGGTCTCCGGCATCGCTTCGTTCACATCGTATGTGTACATCGGCGGCCAGGACATCAAGGTGATTGACCCAGGGTGATCTTTTCGCGCGCGATCGCACCTTCGCGAAGAATGTAAAGCGCGCCGCTTCGTTCAACTTTTACTACCGTCGATGGCGATCCACCGCCGCATTCACCTTCGACGACAAATAGGTCGGGAAAAATGGCACGAACCGCATTGGCGGTCATGGCCGGTGGCTCGCCGGCACGATTGGCGCTCGACGCTGTAATCGGGGCTCCAAAACGCACGCCCAGCTCACGGGCGATGACATGGGGTGACTGTCGCACCCCGACGCCACCGTCGAGAACCAATCCTTCGGGTAAACCTGCTCGCGCGGGCAGCACCAGCGTCAGCGGCCCCGGCCAAAAACTTTTGATAAGGTCGCGCGCGCTTTCCGGAATTGTTTCTACCACTTGCCCCAGCATCTGTTCATCGGAAATCAGCAGTGGCGGTGGCTTGTCGCGGCGGCGCCCTTTGAGCACAAACAATTTATCAAGCGCGCTCGACGACAGCGCGTCACAGCCGAGCCCGAAACTGGATTCGGTCGGAAACGCGATCAGTTCGCCACGATGAAGTCGCTCCGCCGCTTCGCGTACATTCTCTTCGTATCTCATCCGCTGCGTGTGTTCTTCGACAGGCTCAGGATGAGCGGCCATAAGTTCCCCCGACCGTGCTGAGCTTGTAGATGCGCAGGATCAGGGTAAGCAAGTCCTTCGTTGCTCATACGGCACGCCCGCCGATGTCGTGTCGGTAGTGGGCGCCATCAAAATGAATTTTCTCCACCGCCGCGTAGGTGCGTTGGCGCGCCTCGTCGAGATTTTTTCCAACCGCAGTGACGCCGAGTACACGTCCCGAATGGGTACGCCAGCTCTTCCCATCGAAGCGGGTGCCGGCGTGAAAAATTTCGACGCTCTTTAGCGAAGAGGCTTCGTCAAGACCGGTGATCGCTTGGCCGGTGGTGGTTTCACCGGGGTAGCCGGGCGCGGTCATCACCACGCAGACGGAAGTTTGATCAGAGAAACGCACGCTCGAGGGAAGCTCACCGCGGGCGGAGGCGTGTAGCAGCTCGACCAGATCGTCGTCGAGTCGCCGCACCAGTGCCTGGATTTCGGGATCACCAAAGCGACAATTGAACTCGATCACCTGCGGTCCATCAGCGGTGATCATCAGACCAGCGTAGAGCAGACCACGAAAGGGTTTCCCCTCGGCACCGAGACCGCGCACTGTCGGCAGCAGAATCGTTTCATAGACGCGACGACAGGTCGCGTCATCGAGCGCTGGGGTGGGTGAAATCACCCCCATGCCGCCGGTCATCGGCCCACGATCGCCGTCGAAAATGGTCTTGTGATCTTCGCACGCAGCGAGGGGAAGTACCCGTTCGCCGTCGCACAGCGCCATCAGCGTCGCCTCACGCCCGCGCAGGAACTCTTCGATCACCAACGTCTTGCCGGCGCCGCCGAGAACCGATCCTTCCAGCATCGCGCGCGCGTGCGCTTTCGCCTCTTGGCTCTGCTCGCAGATGAGCACTCCCTTTCCTGAAGCCAGCCCGCTGGCTTTGAGCACGACCTTCGCGGCCTTTTCTTTTTCGAATAGTTCGTCGATGAACCACTCGGCATCGCCGAGGTCAGAGAAGGTTTCGAACCGCGCGGTTGGAATGCGGTGTTTGGCCATAAAGGTTTTGGCAAAGGCTTTGGAACACTCGATTGCTGCAGCTTGTCGCGACGGGCCAAACACCAAGTGCCCACGCGCGGCTAGGGCGTCACTCAGTCCCGCCGCCAAGGGCGCCTCCGGGCCGACCACCACCAAGTCGGGCTTTTCGCTGTCGCAAAGTTCAGCGAGTTTATCGATTTCGTGAACCCCCACCGCCCTTCGTTCGGCCAGGCGCGCGATCGCGTCGCTGCCGGGCGCGCACACAAGACGCGTGTTTGGCGAACGTTTAAGCGCCCAGCACAGCGCATGCTCACGACCGCCACCACCGACGACAAGCACCTTCATGTTAATGATTGAAATGGCGCATGCCGGTGAATACCAGCGCGATGTCGTGCTGGTTGGCTGCGGCGATGACCTCTTCGTCGCGCACCGAGCCGCCGGGCTGAATGATCGCGGTGATGCCAACTTCCGCTGCTGCATCAATGCCGTCGCGAAACGGAAAAAATGCGTCGGAGGCGAGCGTGCAACCCGCCGTTGGCGACATCGCTTTGCTGCGCGCCAACTTGACCGAATCGACGCGCGACATCTGGCCAGCGCCGATGCCGACGGTGCGCGCGCCGGAGCCTTCGCGTCGGCCGAGCACGATGGCGTTCGACTTGACGTGTTTGCAGACGCGCCAACAGAAATCGAGCGAAATCAGTTCATCGGGATTGGGGGCGCGCTGTGAAACCACTTTGGCGTTTGTTGCCGGCACCAGTTGGTCGTCGGGAGTCTGGACCAGCAAGCCGCCGGCGATGGAATGCAAAATGTTGCCGCGGGCGCCGATTTTTTCGCCGCCATAGGCGAGCAGGCGCAAAGATTTTTTGGCTCGCAAGGCGGCGCGCGCGCCGTCTGAAAACCTGGGCGCGATCACACATTCGAGAAAAATCTGGGTGAGCTCCTGGCCGAGCGCGTCGTCTACTGGGCGATTGATCGCAACCACGCCACCAAAGGCGCTCTGCGAATCGGATCCGTGCGCCATGCGATAGGCCTCGAGGCAATCGTCGGCTTCAGCGGTGCCACAAGGGTTGGTGTGCTTGATGATGGTCGCAGCCGGGCGCTCAAACTCGCTCACCAGCCCGAGCGCCGCGTCGAGATCGACAATGTTGTTGTACGAGAGCTCTTTGCCCTGCAGCACTTCCGCCCGTCCGACCGATGGCTGCACCACGTCGCTCGAGAGATAGAACGCCGCTTTCTGGTGCGGATTTTCGCCATAACGCATCGGGCGTCCATGCGAAAACTGCATCGTCAGTGTCTCGGGAAACGCGCCGCCCGGTTTCGGCGCAGTGAGAAAATTGGCAATCGCGCCATCGTACGCGGCGGTGTGCGCGAACACTTTCGCCGCCAGATGAGCCCTGGTCTCGTCAGAGACCGCACCGCCGTGCTTCCTCATCTCTTCAGCAAGCATCACGTAATCATCCGGATCAACGATCACCGTTACTCGCTCATGATTCTTGGCGGCCGAACGCAGCATCGACGGCCCGCCAATGTCGATGTTCTCCATCGCCTCCTCGTGGGTGACGCCTGAGCGAGCGACGGTCTGCGCAAATGGGTACAGGTTGACCACCAGCAAATCGATCGGATCGATGTTGTGCTGCGCCATCTCCGCCTGATGCGCTTGGGTTGGCCGCCCGAGCAAGCCGCCGTGGATTTTGGGATGCAGCGTTTTGACTCGGCCATCGAGAATTTCGGGCTCGCCGGTGTAGCTGGCGACGTCGGTGACCCGGACGCCGAATTCGCGCAGGGCGCGCGCGGTGCCGCCGGTCGAAAGAAATTCAATACCATACGGCAGAAGGCCAAGACAGAGTGCGTCGAGCCCTCGCTTGTCCGAAACACTCACCAGTGCGCGCTTGATGGGAAACATGCGCCCTCCTCGGCGGCCAGTTGTATCAGAAAACTGAGACTACAGCTCACCAAACCTCAGATTTCTGAGACTGGTTCTGCGTATTTCCTCAGAGAAATCGCTGGCACATAGATTGCATTTCGGGGAGACCATGAAAACACACATCGCTTTTATGTTTCTTGTCGTTGGCTGTCATAGCCCGCTTGCGAACGATTCCGACGAGCATCCAACCTCCCCCGGCCCGCCCGTCGACTGTTCGACATTCACCACCGAGGTCAGCTGTCAGGCCGCCGCATCTCAATGCGTCACCGAACATTGTCCGGGGTGCGGAGAACAGAAGTTCGCCGGCTGCTTCGAAAAAACCGGCGTTCACAGTGTGCTCTGCGCATTACCCAAGTGCGCAGGCTGCGACAAGCTCGACGAGGCGACCTGCAAACAGCGCAACGATTGTCGCGCCGACTACTGTCCCAACTGCGACCAAGTCGACTCCTTCATCGCCTGCCATGACCGCGCGGCGGCCCCCGTCCAAGTCTGCGAGCAACCTCGTTGTGCGACTCCCTGCGACATGCGCAATGAAGCTACCTGCGAAAGTGGTTCCGGCTGCCATGCGGTGTTTAATGATATTTGGCCCGGTTGCATCGGTCTCCGCGACGATTGCGTGTCGTTTCGAGCTTGCGCCGAAGGGGAAGAGCCGATTTGTCAGGGCCAGGTGCAATGCAAAATCCGCCCACCGGTCTGCAATGGCGTCGACGGCTTTACGATTGGATACACCAAAGATTGCTATGAAGGTTGCGTGCGCAAATCGGAGTGCTGGCTTCCGGGGGCCTGACTTACGGAGCCAGGGCCAGTGTAGCCAGGTTCTCCTGGAAGTGGCTCTTCGCCCGGCCCGACCATCTTGAGTTTGAGTAGGCCGCGGACCTCGACCTGACGGATCCGTTCTCGAGTGAGATTCAAGATCTCGCCGACCTCTTCCAGCGTGATGCCACCGCGATCGGCGACGTCGAGCGAGCAGGTTTCGGCCATCTCCCACACTTCGAGATCGGGAAAATTGAGCTTGATGCTGCCAGTCTCTGGATTGATGTCGAGATAAAGGTGATGCTTGCAGGACACATATGGGCACGGCCGCTCGCCCATCGAGCATTCACCGCGCGTTTTGGGCTGGTCGGGGTCGGCGAACAGCGGCAACAGGGCGCCGAGCCGCAGCTCTTCTTTGGTGAGTCGCTTGGGTGCAATGGTCCTTGAACGGGCGCGATCGCGCCGCTTGTGCCGAACTTTTCTACTCTCCGCTGGTACGCTGTCGTCTAGCTTGTCCACGTTGCCTGCTCGATCGCGCGTCTCGTCGCCTTGGCTCATGATCTCTCCTGGTCAGTGGCTATCGCCGACTGACGAAAGGGTTTCGACCTCGCAGCGGCTCGGTTGGGCTTCTTCAGGTTGCGATTTGCGCTCGCCGCGCCACCGCACATCCACAGACGCTTTCACCCGTTTGCTGCGTCGCCGTTCACAGACCACTGATCGCGTTCGCACTCGCAAGCTCCAGCTGTTCATAGAAGGTCTCCTGCTCCACTTGAGGTTCCGGACGAAAAGGCGCGCTCTTTGGCGGCGCGCTCGAGCGGGGCCACAATTTGCCGCTCCAGGCCCTCGATTCGGGCCACCAATTCGTCGCCAAGCCGGTGCGTCTCCTCGAGTTCGCGCTCGATTCGTTTGCGCCGGCCGGCGTCGATGGAAAGTGATTTCAGTTCGCGAGCAAAGCCCTGCAAAAGCTTGCCGAGCTCGCGCTCGATCGCTTCGATCTCCTCTTTGAAACGGAGAAACGAGCGCTGGATTTCTTCGATGGTGTAGCTCTCGCCCATCATTTTTTTGATTTCGCTGACGCGGCGTACGGTCGAAGCCGGGTAGAGCCCCATCGATCCCTGATGCTTGCCTTTGCGGCCCACCCGCCGGCTGCGCGGCAACAGACCGAGCTGCACATACTTGCGAAAAGTTGCTTCCGAGAGCTTCACGTCACGTAGTTGAAATAATTCAACAATTTGCGCTGACGTGAGACCTTCTGGATGAGCGCGCTCGAGGTGCAGCAGATCCTTTTCGGTCATCACGCTGGCTGCCACTGGCGTGCCCAGATTCCCTGCTAAAGCTTGAGAGTGCGCTCTCCTCACGATACGCATGAGTATATTCTATTAAGTAGATTATCTACAAGCGAAAAGTATCGCGTGAGGTCAACTTTGATACTGAACAGGAATGCAGCTTGGGGGCGCCACGATCAGCGAGTTCATCGCGAAGCGTCGCAAACGAGAATTCGGGATCGACATCATCACAACCGCTCGCATGCGCCGCTCAAGCTCTGCTATGGTGCTGCCCATGTTTCGTCGACTAGGGATGGTTTGTCTGCTTGCATTCATGACAGTCGCCGCGGGGTACTCTAGTCGCGTACTGCATCGACCGAGCGTGGGCATTCAGCATTTCGAGCCGCCAGTCGGATGGGAGCTGTCGTCGCAGCCGAGCTATCCACATCTCGTGGTGCTGTACACCCATCATCAAGGTGGCAAACTGACCCTCAATCGAGCGGCGACGGCCAAGTCGTCCGCCGCTGTGGCCAATGAGACCAAGGCGGCGCTTGAAAAAGGCGGCTACACCGAGCTTCAAGTGGTGGTGCGCGAAAACGTTGCGCGACTGCGCGGACGCAGCGGTGAACGCATCGTTGTGCAGGACACGCTGGTGCTGCAAAATGTCGCAACCATTGTCACGGTGGCAGGTCCACTCAGTCGCGCCAACGAATGGACGCATGATCTCGATGAGGCGATGCGATCGCTGGTGCTGACGGAGTAACCGTTCACGGGGTATGCATAGAATGTTGACTGGTCAGTTCTCGACGAGAAATGCGCTAAGCGTTGTTGATCGCCATCCGAAACTCGCGCGGTTAGCGCGCGGCGGGGGGGAGGCTCGGCGGGCTTTGCCCGACGAGGGGGGACGGGAACGTCCCCCTGTGAATGGTGCTGACGGATACGAACCCGCCCAATCCGCCCGACGCCGGAGCGCCTTAACTATGATATGAAATTGGCATGAGCTCCGCCTTCGCTTCAGTCGACGACGTCAACGCGCTGCTGCTCGGGACATCCTACATCCCCGATCGTCGCACCGTCACCGCGGTCTATCTCGCCGATCAATTGAAAAAGCCGTTGCTGGTCGAAGGGCCGGCCGGAGTCGGCAAGACTGAACTTGCCAAAGCGGTGGCGCAAGCGCTCGGTGCGGAGCTCATTCGATTGCAGTGTTACGAAGGGCTCGACGAAGCCAAAGCACTGTACGAATGGGAATACCCTAAGCAGCTGCTCTACGCCCAAGTGTTGCGCGACAAGATCGGCGAAGTCCTGGCAGGCGCAAAATCGATCAGCGAAGCGGTCGATCGACTGGCGTCGCAGGAGGACGCATTTTTTTCCGAGCGCTTTTTGCTGCCGCGCCCACTGTTGCGGGCGATTCGCTCAGAAAAACGCTGTGTCTTGTTGATCGACGAAGTCGATCGCAGCGACTCTGAGTTTGAAGCGTTTCTGCTCGAAGTGCTTTCCGACTATCAAGTTTCGGTGCCGGAACTGGGCACGTTGCGCGCCAAGGTGGCGCCACTGGTGTTTTTGACCTCGAACAACGTGCGCGAAATGACCGATGCGCTCAAGCGCCGCTGCTTGCATCTGTTCATCGATTTTCCCGACGCTGCGCGTGAGCTCGAAATTGTGCGCGCGCGCTGCCCCGACTCCAATCGATCGCTGTCCGAAGAGGTGGTTCGCGTAGTGCAGTCGCTGCGCCAGCTCGATCTAAAAAAGCGCCCGAGCATTTCGGAAACGCTCGATTGGGTGCGCGCGCTAACGCTGCTCAACGCCCAATCGCTCGACACCAAAACGATCGACGATACCCTCAGTTTGGTGCTGAAGTACGAAGGCGATCTAGAGACAGCGAAGGAAAAACTGACTGGCGCATAGGATTGCAGGGTGCTCGGAAGTCGGCGTTGATTCGCGCTTCGCGATTCTTACCCGCAGCCGACAGCCGACAGCCGACAGCCGACAGCCGACAGCCGACAGCCGACAGCCGACAGCTGACAGCTGACAGTGGAGAAAAATCGCAAAATCGCGTTGACCCTCCCGTAAATTCGCTCCTGAAAAGGAGGACTAGAGCAGGTGTTTTCATGAATGAATCCGAAACTGTAGGCTGTCGGCTGTGAGCTGTTGGCGGCGCCCGGACTTCGGGCGCCCCTGCATAGGATTGACGAATCCGTTCAGCTGTGTTAGCGACGCCCGCCTCATTACTATCGGTGGCGGTACTTCTGAGATCATGAAAGAAATTCTGTCGAAGCGACTCGGCTGGGGATAGAAACTTGGCTATTTTTTTGCAGTCTTTGCGGCTGGAGCCAGGTCGGCGGGCTTTTTCAAGAAGCGATCGACTTGATATTTTTTTGTCATGATGACATCGGGCGATCCGATTTTTTGGACCGGATAGTCGTCCCCTAAAGCGGCGCCGATTCGGAGCAGGATTTTTTTTCCGTCCTTTAAGCGCAGCGTCGCGGTTCCAGCGATTGGGCCAGCGATCGGCTTGTCGAGAAAACTCGAGCCGCCAAGATTTTCAAACGCACCGACGAGTGATTTGACCTTGGCGTCATCGACCGCACTCTTCGAAGTCCAGTTGTCGCCCTTGTGATCGAGCGAAATGTGTTCACTGCCGACGGCGATGTCGATGCCGGCGAGGTCGACATCTTTGACTTTGGTGAGCGTCTTGTCGCGATAGTCGATTGGATGATGCAGCACGCGCTCGGCCGAGGTGCGCTTGAGCAGGTAAATCGCTGCCCCATCGGCGGCTTTGACAAATACGTCTTCGCCCTGCGAACGGCCGACGATCAGAGAGTAGTCTTTGCCTTTGGCCTTCACCGTCACTGTCAGCGTCGGTTGGTCGAGTCCAGTTTCTGCAGGAGTTTTGCCATCGGCAAAATCGGTGGCGCGTAAACTCGACAGCGCTTGCACTGCGCCATTTGCTTGCGCCTGATCAAGCGCATCTGAGGTTTTCGGCCCCGCGCCGGTGGATTCGACAATCTTCCAGGCCATGTCGCTCGGCGTCGGATCTTTTTTGTCTTTGTCCTCTGGTGGCGCGCTCTTTTCGAGGACAAGCTTCTGCCCATTTGCCTCGACGGTGAGCTTGTCACCGTCGGCAGAGCTGAATTCGATGACGTTGTGGTTGCGCCAATCCTTGGCGTCGCGCGAAAGCATGTAGGGATAGATCCCATTTGCCTGCCAGGTGCTGTTGGAAGTGGCCGGGCGAATCATGGTGTATCCGGAAAGCGGCTTGCCGACGTAAAAATCGGCCAGCACCTTGCCGCCCGCGCCCTTGGCGGTGAGATGCGCCGCCTTGCCACCGACGACGCCAAAGTCCTCGTGCTTGGAAGCGTTGTCGCTGACCTCGTCGCCGAATTTCAGTTTCTCCAGCCCCTCGACCAGACTCTTGACGTTTTGCTGATCGGCCGGCCACTCGAGCGGCGTTTTCAACATCCACTTGTCGCCGGTTTTTTCTAAGGTCACTTTCTGTTGCTTCTCAGAAATGATCTCCAGCGCGGTCACGTCTTTCGCGGTAAACGCCGCGATTGGTCGCGGCCGCGGCCCTTTGATTTCACCCTTCTCCGGGCTGCGCAGAACCGCGACTGCCAATCCGCCCGCAATCAGCAGCGCCAGAGTTGCATAGATGGTCTTTTTTTCCATGAGGTCCTCGATTAAAGCGCTGCGTTACGACGGCGAAGCGTACGCAACCGCCAACGCACGACGCCGTAAAGAATGAAAAGCAGTGGCACACCGACGATGTTGCCGTACTTGATCGCCGACGGAACCCAGGCGCTGCTCACCGTCAGCGGCCGGCTGGTCATGCCCTTGGAGCGCACTGGCGCGAGCGCTTGGTCCTGCGCCAGGAAGTCGATGATGTTCATGAAAAGCGGGACGTTGGCGCGATACGACTGGACATACTGCCCGACCTGTCCAATGTACATGTCGGAGGCGAACTCCGAATCGCCCACCACCACGATGCGCACCGAACCAGTTGATTCGTCGAGCGGCCGCGCTTCTCCGCTCGATGCGTCTGCCGGTGGTGGCGTCACCTTTTCGCCCTTTTCAGTGGGATAGGGTTTTCCGGCAAAGAAGGACTTCAGCTTTCCCGTCGCAGCGTACGCCAGCACAAATGGCCCCTTGTCACTGCCAACTTTGAGCTCTTGCCGCTGCGGATCGAAAATGAAAAATCCCGTCTGTCGCCACGCATCGGCAGTGGTCGACATCAACTTGGTCACTTGCAATCCCGGCTGCGCGTCCTTGATAAGGTCAAGCGAAGAGGCAAACGGCAGCACGGCACCTTTGAGTCCAGAGGTAATGAAATTTTCTTTGTCGAGATCGGTGGCGACGATAAAGGCGGGATAGTTCACCAGCACCGTCTGGCCCTGATAGGGAATTGGCCCTTGGATATTCTGCCGCGGCTCCATCAAGAAATCGTCGCGCACTTTGAAGCCGTAGTGGGCGAGCAGGTCGTCGAGGCCGACTTCGTTTTTGCGACCGACGCGTGGCTGATCCATGCCCGGCATCTGCATCTGGCCGCGCGGCGATTCGATCACCATCCCGTCAACGAGAAACCCGACCGCTTTGCCCTTCATCAAGAACTGATCGACGACAAACTTGGCACGCTCGGAAAATTGCTGCTTCGGCCCGACGATGAGCAGTGCATCGACGTCGTCGGCAATCGGCTTTTCGCCGGTGGCGAGCGCCACGTCGACGATGTCGTACTGTCGCGCCGCTTGCTTCAGCCATTGCATGCCGCCGGGCGACCCGCCCATGCGCGGATCGCCGCCGGTGGTGACCAGTTCTCCTTCGGAGGAGGCCACCGCAATTTTCTTTTTCTTTTCGGCGAGCATCTTGATGATGCTGGTAATCTGAAACTCGAGCCCCTCTGGCCCATTGATCTGGGGAATCGACTCCACGTTGCCCTGATACTCGAATGCCACGCCGAGGTATGTCGCCGACAAATTGATCCCACTTGACGAAGCGCGCCCGCGCGGAACCTTGGGCACCTTTAGCTTGGTGGCCTCCTCTTCAAGTGCGTGATCTTCGCCCGGGTCGATCGCCTCCCATCTGAACTTGCCGTGCGAGGCATTGGCGTACTCGGAAAGAGTGTCACGCACGTATTGAGACACTTGCGAAAAAGGTGGCTGCAGATCCTTTGAGATGAAGGCTTTTACATTGATGCGATCGGGCAGGTGCTCGACCATCTCTCTGGATGACTTCGACAGGGTGTAGACGTGGTCCTCGGTAAAATCGACGCGCTTGAAAAATCGATGTGCCACAACATTGAAAAAAGTAATCGCCGCGATCACCAAGCCGCAATAGACCACGGCGTTGGCGCCGGTCTTAGCTTTCGACATTTCCTTGGCCATTAGCGCCACCTCCGACTCTCGAGCGTGGTTTGCGCGACCAGCAGGCAGCCGAAAATCATCGACAAATAGTAGACGACGTCGCGGGTGTCGATGACGCCGCGTGCGATATTTTGAAAACGGGTGTGGATCGAGATCGCATTGCAAAACGGTGCCAGCCAACTTGGCATCAGCTGCACCATCTGGCCAATAATGAATAGGCCAAAACCGATGAACAGCGCGATCAGCGCAGCGACAATTTGATTCTTGGTAAAGGACGATGACATCAGACCAATGGCGGCGTAGGTTGCACACATCAGCAGCATGCCGATGTAAGCGGCGACGGTGGCGCCCTTGTCGAGAGGGCCAATTTCGGCCACCGAAATCGGAAACGCTAGGGTCAAGAATAGCAGGACGCTCACCAAGCCGACCGAGGCCAGGAACTTTCCTAGCACCACTTCCCAGTCGGTGATCGGCATCGTCAAGAGCAATTCGAGCGTTCCTTGCGCGCGCTCTTCGGCCAACAGGCGCATGGTCAGAAACGGGGTGATGATGAAAAACAAGAGCGGCGCGAGCCCGAAAAACTGCCGCATGTCGGCTTGGCCTTCAATAAATAGGGTTGAGAAAAAGAGCGCGCCGGACAAGACGAGATAGACGGTGACGACGAGATAAGCGATCGGCGAATTGAAGTAGGACGAAAATTCGCGCTTACAGATGGCCATGACGTTTTGCATCACATTCCTCCTGCGGCGGCGAGCGGTGCTTGGTCGCTGGACGCGGTTGAGGTGGTGGTGAGTCGACGGAAAACAGCTTCGAGGCTGGCGCGCTCGGGCGTCAGCTGCAAGAGATCAAGTCCGTCGACGGTGGCGATGACACGGGCGATGTCGCCGCGTGGATCTTGCCCGCCCTCGGCGGTGACGCGATACATGCGGGCGGTGGCGCTGCCGACGGGAACCAGCTCAGCGGCGAGCACACCGTCGACACGACGAATGAGCTCGAGCGGATCGTGCTTGTTGCTCGCAACCGCGACTTCGACCAGCACCGTGTTGGTGCCAGTCTTGCGACCGGTCAATTCGTCGGGCGTGCCATCGGCGACTAGCTTGCCGTCGGAGATAATGATCACGCGCGAACAGGTGGCCTGAACTTCGCCAAGAATGTGAGTCGAAAAAATGACGGTTTTTTCGCGGCCGATCTCTTTGATGACTTGGCGGATTTCTGCAATCTGGTTGGGGTCAAGGCCAGAGGTCGGCTCATCCAGTATCAGCACTTCTGGCTCATGCAAAATCGCTTGCGCCAGGCCAACGCGCTGGCGATAGCCTTTCGACAGTTCGCCGATGAGCATGCCCAAACGATCGGGAATGCCGACCTGCTCGACCACCCGCTTCATCCGCGCGTTGCGGCTCGATTTCGGCAGCCCGCGCACGTCGGCGACGAAGTGCAAATATTCAAGCACCGTCATGTCGTGATACAGCGGCGTGTCCTCAGGCAGATAGCCGATGCGGCGGCGCGCTTCCAGGCTCTGCGAGTAGACGTCGTAGCCTGCGACCTCAGCGCGCCCTGCGGTTGGCGCCAAGAACGACGTCAAAATCTTCATCGTCGTCGTCTTGCCGGCGCCATTCGGCCCGAGAAACCCGAGCACTTCGCCTGCCCGCACGTCGAACGAAATGTCGTTCACCGCCGGGCGGCCGGTCCCGTAGTCCTTCAGCAAATGCTCCACTCGAATCATTACATTGTCGGTCATGAAGCCCCCATAGAAAACTGGTTCGGTGAAACTATCTATCCAACTTACAGGGGGATGTTCCCGTCCCCCCTCGTCGAGCAAAGCCCGCCTAGCCTCTCCCCCCGCCGCGCGCTAACCGCGCGAGTCGGGACGGCGATCAATAACGCAGGTTTGTTTTTGGTCGAAAATCTGCGTGTGCCGCATTCTTAAGTGTCCCATCTGTGCGTATCCCGTAAACGAGTTACGAATTATTTATCCCTGACTGCGCAAGAGCGCAAGGGGTGCAGCTGCTAAATCTAGGGCTAGCCGATTTCAGGGATCGACAGCGCGCGGCAGATCTTGCGTGCGAGCAAGTTGGCGATCTCGGTGTGGCCATTCACTGCCCGATTCAATACCCTACCGTTTTGGAAAAAAAAGCGATAAGATGAAGCTCCGGTTCTTCGTGTTGCCGGCGAGAGGGAGCCAATGGGAACGTCGCGCGTTGCACTGAAGTACATGACTCGATTTCGCTGTTTGGCAGACAAGTGTGAAGACACGTGCTGCGAAGGACTCAACGTCGACGTCGATCGTTTGAGTTACGAGCGGCTACAGCAGGCGGTCGCCGGCAATGCCACGATGCAAGACAAAGTCACCCGGCTCGTAGTGCTCAATGCAAGCGCCACCGGTGTTCGCGATCATGCCATGCTGCAAATGGACGCCGCCGGCTGCTGCGGTTTTCTCGACGAAAAGAAACTCTGCTCGCTGCAAAGCACCTATGGAGAGCAGGTTCTTTCCGATTCGTGCGCGCTATTTCCGCGCTCGATTTCGCAGGTAGATGAGCGCATCGAGCTCTCCGGATCGCTGGCCTGCCCGGAGGTGGCGCGCCTGTGCCTGCTCAGCGACGATTCGGTGGGGATTGTCGACATTGACGCCAGCGCCCAACCGCGCGGCTACGTCGGCAAACAGCTCAAGAAAACCAAGACCGACGCCTATGGCTTTTACCTCGACGATGTGCGCTCGCTGCTGTTGCGCATCCTCACCGTGTCCGAGTATCCGCTCAGTTTACGCATGGCGGCGACGGCGCATTTTGCGCACCGCATCGGAGAATTTTACTTCCGCGGCTCGCCCGAGTTCGACAAGAACTGGCAAGCCTGCGAGAAGCGCATGCGCGAAGAGATCGAAATGATCGGGCAACCCGAGTTGTGGACCGACATGAAGGAGCAGTTTTTCGGGCGGCGTCATTTTGCCGCTGACGCGCTCGCCTTCGTTGCCAGTGCGCTCGACAGTCGATTGAAGCTGCCAGCACCAGAGCGTTTCAAAGGTTTGGTCTCCTCCGTGCTCGCGCATTACCGTGGCGAAGCCGGCAAGCGCGGCGAGGGCCGGCCAGCCGATGCGATGTGGGAGGTTTACGAACAGCGATACACGTTGCTCAGCAAACACTTTGGCGCGGACCTTGAGCGGCTTTTTCACCACTACGGATTTCAATACTGGTTCCGCGACTGGTACACCGCTTCGGATCGCCTGCTCGATCATGCGATCAAACTACTCGGGCGTATGGGTGCCATCCGCTTCTTGATCGGGGGCCATCCCGACGTGGTGAAGCTAGCACAAGAACTTGCTTCGGCGCCGGCACCGAGCAAAGAGCAGCGTGATCGCTTCAGTCGGGCGATGATTGAGGCGGTCCAGGGCTTCGTAAAAGCAGTCGAACACACGCCGCCCTATCTCCGCATCGTCGACAACGCGCTGACGAGTACCGAAGATCCATTCTCGCAAGCGCTCAATTTCGCGCGTCTACTGTAACCGTTGTAGAATCGTCTCACGACTGAGGTCATTAATTTCGACGGTCTTGTAGCGCGCGCCTTCACCGACAGAAATCTTGATCGATGTTTTCGCAATGCCCAGGGCAGATGCGAGCAACTCAATCATCGCCTGATTGGCCTTGCCGTCGATCGGCGGGGCAGCGACACGGACTCGCAGCGATCCATCGTCGCAGATCTCGATCGATGGGCGGCGACTACGCGACGTAACGACGACGCGAAATTTGGTCACAACAACGTGCCGCGAAGAATCAGGCTGGCGACGGAGAAATAGATAATCAGGCCGGTGACGTCGACTAGCGTCGCAACAAACG
>JAHFDU010000020.1:15188-21496 GCA_023248835.1 Myxococcales bacterium
CGGAGGAAATGATCAAAGGCAAGAACAGCGCCAGCACGACTGCGTGCGCGATCTCGTCGGCAAAATGGGTCATCGCGGTGGTGGTGAGCATTTCGCTCAAGAACAGCGCCGCCAGCCACACCGCGCGCTTCTTGATCATGCTGCCAAGACCGATCTGCAAATAGGGCGCGTCGAGGGCCTCCATACCGCCGATTTTCTGAATGTCCTCGGTGGCCTCTTCTTCGACGACGTCGACGATGTCGTCGACGGTGACAATGCCCTTCATGCGATGCTCGGCGTCGACCACCGGGATCGCTACCAGGCCATGCTCGAAGACGATGCGGCTGACCGCTTCCTGATCCATGCCTTCATTGACAGTGACCACTTCGGTCCGCATCACGTCCCGCACCAAACGATCGGCCGACGCTGAAAACAGCTCGCGAAAAGAAACCACGCCGAGTAGATGCTGTTCGGCGTCGAGCACATAGGCGTAGTAAATCGTCTCGACGTGTTCGCGCGCCTGTTTGCGCAAGTAGCTAATCGCTTCGTCGACCGTCATGTCGGGGCGCACACGAGCGAAGCGCGGACTCATCAGACCGCCAGCGTCGTCTTCAGCATAGGCGAGCAGCGCGGTCACTTCTTTGCGGGTCGGCGCATCGAGCAAATCGAGCAGCTGGGCGCGCTCTTCCGACGCGGCGGCTTGCAACAAGTCGGCCGCATCGTCGGGGGCCAAAATGCGCATCCAGCTCATGCGATCGCGAACTGGCAGCGCCAAAATCAGATCGCCCTGATCATGCGCACTCAGCGAGAGAAAAAGTTCTTCGGCGTCGGCGCGATCAAGCAGACGAAAGCCGGCGAGGCGCTCGTGTGGCACCAGCCAACTCCAAGCCTCCTTCAGCTCCTCGAGCGAGAGCACCTCAGGCTCGTCCGATTTCGTCTCCGCCATCCAGGCTTACGGTATCAGGCGCAGTCGCCGGTTTCCAATTTCTGTGTGCAGAAGACAGTGTTAGTCTCTCGTCAAATGGCCGATGCCTGCATAGTGTTCATCACGTTTCCCTCGGATGAGACGGCGCGCGCGCTCGGGCGAACCCTGGTCGAAGAGCAGTTGGCGGCTTGCGTCAACGTCACCACTCCGGTGCAGTCGATCTATCGCTGGCAGGGCGCGGTCCACGAGGAGCGCGAAGTCCTTTGCATCGTCAAGACGACCCAAGACCGATTCGATGCCCTCAAGGCGCGGGTGCTCGCTCTTCACACCTACGAGGTGCCGGAAATCATCGCCTTGCCAATTGTGGACGGCCACGCCGCCTATTTGGAATGGGTCGCGTCAAGCGTCGGGCGAAAATAGGACATGTCGACGCGACCTTTGCGCAATGACAGCCGCCCAGGCTGAGTGAGATGCACCATCGCGGCGCCGCCGGCCAGCGCAACTTGGTGCTCGCCGTCTGGGCCGCGGAATTCGATCAGGGTTCCGGCCTCGCCGCCGACCCAAAGATCGCCTGGCCGCGGAACCGAGCGTGCCATTCCCTTCGCGATCGGGGCAGCTTGCGTCCGCAACAGTTCGCACATCACCACCGGTTCGTTTTCCTGCGCCAGCAGCGCGCGCAGTGCTTTTTCTGCGGCGTGGGTGCCATCCCGCGCCGCCAGTCTTCCGAGCAGCCGCGCCATCGCCGCTCGCACTGGAATGTAGGGCTCATGCGGCAACCAGCGTGCGAGATATTCCGCCGCTGCTGGAGAATCGAGTTCGGACAGTGCCTGCACCACCTCGAGCCGAGTGCGCACTTCGCCGAGCGCTACCAACAGCGGCTCGAGCGCTCGTGGATCGTGCGAACGACCAAGTTTCTCCACGAGCGCAACGGTAAGGTCCTTGTCCTCTTTCACCACGTCGAGGGCGCGAGCGATGCTCGCCACCCTTCCAGTGGCGAGAGCCGCCCGTCCGCACAGTTCGGCATCCGGCTTATCACACGCGATTTGGGCGATGGTAACCAGATCGCCTTTGGCAACACCACCGACTTGGCCAAGCGCCACGGTGAGCCACGCCCGTACTTCGCTGTCGCTGTCGGTGAGCGCGGTTTTCAAATGGGCGGCGAGTTTCTCGTCGATCGGCAAGCGCGCCAGCAACTGCGCCGCCTGGCGCCGTACCGTCAAGTCACCCGCGGCTAGCAACTCGATGAGCGCATTTTCACTCGAGCGGTTGCCTTGTCGCCCGCGTTCGAGCGCGCGCCGGACTCGATCGTCGCTTTCGTGGGCCTCGTATTCCGTTTGTCGCGCCAAATAGAGATCGAGACACTGACGTAGCTGAGGCGCCTCCTTCGTGGTTGCGATTAGATTGCGCCGCTCTCCCGGGTCGCGCGACAGATCAAAAAACTGACAGGCGTCGGCCGCCAGATCGCAAATCAATTTGAGCGACTCGTGCAGTACCATTTTCTTTCGGTCGATTTCGCTGTAGATCGGCGATGAGGCGCGCCTAGTTCCGGCCTGCAACCAGCCACTGTGATCGAGCCCGCGCATGCGCAACGGTGGGGTAATCCCTGCAAGCCCGAGCAAGGTCGGTGCGACGTCGACCAGACCGACCGGCTCGGCGATTTGTATGCTCGGCAGTTCGCCATTGAGACTCGTCATCACCAAGGGTACGTGCACCTGTTCTTCGTACAACGTCGTTCCGTGATAGTGACCACCGTGCTCGTCAAACTCTTCGCCGTGATCAGCCGCAATGACAAGCAACGCGCTCGGCCTCATCCGATGCAAATAGTCGACCAGGCGCGCAAGTTCGGCATCGACGTAGTGCAGCTCGCCGTCATAGCGCTCGCTGGAGGTGGGCGATTTCGCAGTCGGCAAATGACCAGGGTGAAGTTCGTAGGGCTCGTGCGGATCGAAATAGTGTACCCACAAGAACGTGCGCGTCGGCTTCTCCGCCTCGAGAAACGCAATCACCTGGTCGGTGCGAGCATGCGCATCGGCAAATTCATATTTCACATATTCGAAACCATACGCAGCGTCTTCGAGCGCGCGCAGCCGCTCGCGATCGATGGTGAATACCGACGGTGGATAAAAAGCGGCGGTCTTGTATCGCTCGCGTTTGAGCAGGGTGGCCAGCGTCTCGTGGCTGGCGGCGTCGAGACCAAGCGCCGACAGCGAGTAAACCGGTTTGCCCGCCATCAGCGTCGCGATCGAAAATGAGGTATGCGGCACTTGGGTATAGGCTCGCGAAAAAACCACGCCGCCAGCAGCGAGTGCGCTGAGTTTCGGCATCACCTCGGGTCGCAGCCGATCGGCACGCATGGCATCAATCGTAACCAAAACGATGTCGCGATCGTAGAGTTTGAACGCCGGAGGATTGGCGGCAACATCGAAGACGCAGCGCGCATCAGCCGCGACCTTGGTACCCTCCACCGGCGGCGCCCGGGTGGCCAGGGCTACCCGCAGCAGCGCTCCTTCTAACACCGGCAGCTCGAGTGATATCGTGCGCAGTGCACGATCACTTTGCAAACGCCGCCACGCTCGCGAGCCGCTGGCGAAGGACAACAACACGGCGATTCCGGCCAGGGTCGGAAACCAACGCCTGCTGGCAAGACGAACCAGCTGCGCTAGCAGCGCCAGGCTTATTTGAAGTGCAGCGAACGCAGCAATTTCGAGGCCACGGTGAAAAAAAGGATAGAGCCTGGGCAACATGCTGACGTCTTTTCGGTAGAGTAACCAGGCCAAGAAAAAACAGCCGATCGCCACCAGCGAGGTGCGCAAGCGATGCTCAGAAGCGTCGACGAAAATTCGCAGCAGTAGGCGACTGCAAACATAGAGCGCAATCAGCGCGGCGATGCCGAGTACGATGGCGATGAGGTCGTGCGCGAAAATCGTGCGCGCCTTTTCACCAGCGAAAATGTGACTACATCCGAACGCCACCAACGGCATCGCCAATACGGTCGCTGCCACCGCTTGCGCCCGCTGACGATCGCTTACCAATTTTCGCTGCACCAGCGGCAGCAGCGCAGCGCCGAGCACCCCCTCGGCGCAGCCGACCACCAACCCGAGCCCCAACAAGAAACCAATCAGCGTCAGCGCAAAGCGTGCGAATTCCGCATTGTTGTCGAAGTAGACCTGCCGCGCCTCGCCGAGAGCGCCAATCTCGAACAGCGCCAGCAACAATGCCGCACCGATGCCAAGCGACATCGACGCGAGCAGGATTCTTCGCTCCTTGGGACCAAACATCAGTCGTTACCGTTCATCCTGAGCCTTCTGATCCTGCCGAAGGGCGAAGGACGGCAAGAACGCCTGCAGAAGCGGCTCGGGAGGGTCGCCAAGAATACTGGGGACGAGTAGATCAGCTGTCGCTGGCGCGAGCAGTATGCCGTTGCGGTGATGACCAGCGGCAACAAAGAGTCGATTGATCGCAGTCGGACCGATGGCCGGCCTTCCGCTCGGGGAAAAGGGACGCAAGCCCGACCAGGCGCGTTCGAATTTCGCTTCGGCTAAAGCCGGACAAATCGCCAGCGCACGTGCGAGCAGTGATTCCACACCTTGAGCCGTGACCGCCTTGGCGAAACCTGTGCGCTCTTCGGTGGCGCCGATCACCACTCGGCCATCTGAACGGGGCACAATGTAACCGCCGCCGCTCACCACCACATGACGCAGCGGCCGAGATCCACTGCGCAACTCGACCAACTGACCATGCACCGGCTCGACAACCACCCCGCCCGCTGCCAGTTGGGACGACCAACTGCCCGTCGCCACCACGATTGCACCAGCGGTTCTCAGCTGACGGTCGAGCTCGACGCCAATCGCCACCTCGCGTTCGCAGACCACGCGACGCACTTCTGCAATCTCAAAAACCACCCCCGCTTGCACACAAGCCCGCCCAAGCGCCTGCATCAGCCGCTCTGGTTCCACCTGCATCTCGTCGGGAAAATACCAGGCGCGGTGGGGCGCGCAGGCTGGCTCCTCTCGAGAAAGGTCGCTCGACGTCCAGGTGTCGACACGGAGTCCGAGCGAGCGCTGCCATTCCGCCCGCGTCGCCAGCGTCGCTGCCGCGGCGTCGCTGCTGCAGAGCGCAATCAAACCACTCGACGCGAAACCGATCGACTGCCCACTCGCCGCTTCAAGCTCCGCAACAAACGACGGATAGCCTGTCCGAGCGCGCAGCGCCAAGTCGAGCAAGGGTCCGGGCGCATCGACTTCAAGTTGGGGCGACAAAATGCCGGCCGCCGCACTCGACGCCTCGGCGCCGATACGCTCGCGCTCGAGCACGGTGACCGAAAGACCGCGTTGCCGCAGCCGCAGCGCCAGCGTGCAGCCAATGATGCCGCCGCCAACGATGAGACAATCAGGAGCACGTACCATTGGCGGGGTTGTATCATTTCTCGCCCGGGCCGCCCACCAATTCACCCCAATTCGATCGGGACTCAGTACTGGTGTACCAGTCCGCACCCTAGAGGTTGGAGACAAAAAAAGGGCCCCACTTGCGCAGGGCCCTTTGTACTTCTCTGTGTCTCTTCCGTTCTGTAGCTGTCAGCTGTCAGCTGTCGGCTGTCAGCTCTCTCCTCCGCTACATGCCCATACCGCCCATACCGCCCATGCCACCCATGCCGCCCATACCACCCATGCCACCGCCGCCGGCAGGAGCCGCCGACTCTTCCTTCGGCCGCTCAGCGACCAGCGCTTCAGTGGTCAGCATCAGTGACGCAACCGAGGCTGCGTTCTGCAGCGCAGTGCGCACCACTTTGGTCGGGTCGATAACGCCGGCTTCGATCAGATCCTCGTACTCGTCGGTGGCCGCGTTGTAACCAAACGCGCCTTTGCCTTCGCGCACTTTGTTGACCACGATCGAACCTTCGACGCCGCCATTCTGCGCGATCTGACGAATCGGCTCCTCGACCGCGCGACGAATGATCGACACGCCAAACTGCTGCTCTTCGGAGACTTTCAGCTTGCCGAGCGTCTCGGAAGCGCGCAAAAGTGCGACGCCGCCGCCTGGGACAATGCCCTCTTCCACGGCCGCGCGGGTTGCATGCAGCGCGTCTTCAACGCGCGCCTTCTTCTCTTTCATTTCGGTCTCGGTTGCAGCGCCGACTTTGATCACGGCAACGCCGCCGACCAGCTTGGCCAGCCGCTCTTGCAGCTTCTCGCGGTCATAGTCAGAGGTGGTCTTCTCGCTCTGGGCGCGAATCTCTTTGACCCGCGCTTCGATGTCCGCCTTCTTGCCCGCGCCGTCGATCACGGTGGTGTTGTCCTTGTCGACGGTGATGCGCTTGGAGCGGCCGAGATCCTTGAGCGTCAGCGACTCGAGCTTGATGCCGAGATCCTCAGTGATCGCTTGGCCACCGGTCAGAATCGCGATG
>JAHFDU010000311.1 GCA_023248835.1 Myxococcales bacterium
CTGCTTGATCTTAAACCAAAATTTGGCCGCGCCATCATCACTTGCCTTGCTCGCATCGGCGGCCGGCCCTGCGGAATTGTCGCCAGTAATCCTCGACACCTCGGCGGCGTGCTCACCAACGACAGCGCCGACAAAGCCGCGCATTTTATTCAGCTGTGCGACGCGTTCAACCTGCCCTTGGTTTTCTTGATGGACGTGCCGGGCTTCATGGTCGGATCGAAAGTCGAACACGAAGGCATCATCCGGCACGGCGCCAAGATGTTGCATACGATGGCGTCGGCGACGGTGCCCAAACTAACGGTGGTGATTCGCAAAGGCTACGGCGCCGGCTACTACGTCATGGCCGGGCGCGCCTACGAACCCGATCTGATCGTCGCCTGGCCCGGCGCTGAAATTTCGGTGATGGGCGCCGAGGGCATGGTCGCGATCGCTGCGCGCAAGCTGTTTCCTGCTGGCGATCCACCGGCCGAAGTCCGCGCCCAAATCGTCCAGACGATTCAGCAACACATCGACATCTATCGCGTCGCCGGCTGGGGCCTGGTCGACGACGTCATCGATCCGCGCGACACCCGCCGCGTGCTCGCACTCGGGCTTGAACTGAGCTGGAACAAGCAGGTCGAGCGCCCCGCTCGCAAACATGGCGTAATGCCGGTCTGACTCACCCACCATGGTGTCCCTCCTTGGTGTATAATTGGGTACAACATGCGCATCGAGTACACAGTCCAGATCTGGAAAGAGGGCAACCAATTCGTCGCCCACGCCATGCCGCTCGATGTCGCAAGCTCCGGATCTACACCGGACCAAGCGCGCGACGCTCTCGACGAGGCGGTGGCTCTCTTTCTCAAAACCGCCATAGACCAGGGAACGATTGCAGAAGTCCTCGAAGAATCCGGTTACGTGCACGAAATGGACGCTTGGCGCAGTCCGTCCTTCGTGGCCGTGGAGCGACGAACAGCGACGGTCGGTGCTTGAGCAGTGCCCAGATTCGCTCCGGTTCATTGGCAACGCCTTGAACTGGTTTTCTTGGCCGTCGGTTTTCGCTTCGTGCGCCAAGAAGGTAGCCATCGCGCGTACGTCAAAGACGGTGTCGCGCGCCCCGTCGTGATTCCGACCTACGCAGAAGTTCCGGTCTTCATCATCCGCAACAATTTGAAGACCGCCGGCATCAGCCGTGCAGAGTATTTCAAGCTCATCGCCTGAACTCGACAAACAACTCTTGACATCTTTTGTTTTATGCATGTAATGCATACTTATGCAGCGCCTGCCGATCGCGATCTGGGGTGCCACCGGTTATGTCGGGACCGAGTTGGTGCATCTGCTCGAGGAACATCCAGGCGCTCACATCTGCGCGCTTGCCAATTCGCGCGATCTTGAACAGGCGACCGCGGATCCGACGCGCAGCTGGCAGGACTTCCCGGGGCTGAGCGAGCCACTGAAGCGCTCTCAAGATGCAGCGGTGCTGTTTTTGGCCACTCCGGCCGAGGTCTCGCTGCGACTGCTTTCGACGCTGACCCCATCTGCCAAGCAGCGGGTGATCGATCTGTCGGGGGCCTTCCGCCTGCGCGACGCCAAACAGTATGCACATGTATACGGTTTCATGCATACTGCTCCAGAGCTGCTACTGGGCGCTGTCTATGGTCTGCCAGAGCTTTTTCCTGCGGCGATGCAGGGTGCGCATCTGGTTGCCAACCCGGGTTGTTACGCCACCTGCGCCGCATTGGCAGCCGCGCCGCTGATAAGGCGCAGCCTGATTGAACCCGAACTCATCATTGATGCCGCTTCTGGCTCGAGCGGCGCGGGCAAGCAAAGTGCAGTGGAGATGAGTTTTTCCGAAGTGTTCGGTGACTACCGCGCCTACAAAGTGTTGCGCCATCAACACACTCCCGAAATCGCGCAGACGCTGGCCGCATTGGCGCACGCGCCGGTGCGAGTCACGTTCACCCCTCATCTCTTGCCGGTTGCGCGCGGAATTTTGGTGACTCTATACGGCAAGCTCTCCTCTGGCGTCGGCGCGGGCGACGTTTTCAGCGCGTTTGCCGAGCACTATGCACAGGCGCCTTTTGTGGAAATCGTGGATTCACCCGAGCAAGTAACACTGACGCGGGTGGTGAACTCCAATCGCTGTTCGGTAGGGATCGCCATTTGCGAAGAGGGTCTCGACGCTGGCCGCGTGGTCGTAGTCGCTGCGATCGACAATTTGCAAAAGGGCGCCGCCGGACAAGCGGTACAAAATTTCAATCTCATGACCGGCTGGCCAGAAACCACCGGTCTTCGCGGCTTCAAAAAAGGAGTGCGATGAACACGCCACTCGGATTTAGCTTCTCAGGTGTGCACGCAGGTCTGAAGCCAGCGCGCAAAGACTTCGCGTTGGTGCTGAGCGACGGCCCCTGTACAGCCGCCGCTTGCTTCACCACCAACCTTGCCAAGGCGGCGCCGATTCTCGACGCGCAGCCACGTTTACCGAGTAGCAATGCGCGAGCCATCCTGATCAATGCCGGTAACGCCAATGCGCTGACCGGACCTGACGGAGTGGCTGACGTGCAAGCCTTGATCGAACGCGCCGCGCAAGAGTTGGCGGTGCCAGCAAGCAGCATTTTCACCGCTTCGACCGGAGTGATCGGTGTTCGTCTACCGGTCGGAAAATTGATCGAGGCGCTGCCCAAGCTGGCGCAGGGTTGCAGCGCCGATCCAACCGCTTGCGCCGAAGCCATCCTGACCACCGACACCCGCACCAAAATCGCAACGCGCGCGATTACGCTCGACGGCCGCGAAGTTCGCATCCTCGGGGTGTGCAAAGGATCAGGAATGATCGCGCCGCAACTGGCCACCATGATTGCGGTGATCACCACCGACGCTGCGATCGATCAGTCGCTGCTCGGCGCCGCGCTGCGCGAGGCGATGCACGGAAGTTTTAATCAACTCACTGTCGACAACGACATGAGCACCAACGACTGCGTGTTCGCGCTCTCGAGCGGCAAGGCCGGCAATACCAACATCAGCACCAAGAACCGACGCTACGTTGCTTTCGTCGAAGCGCTCAGTGCACTGTGTCAGGATCTGGCCAAACAGATCGCTGCCGACGGAGAGGGCGCGACCAAACTGCTCGAAGTGCGGGTCACTGGCGCTGCGAAAACCGCGATCGCTGCGGATCTGGCCAAGTCGGTCGCTGGCTCGTCGCTGGTCAAAGCGGCGCTGTTCGGCGCCGATCCCAACTGGGGTCGCATTCTCGCTTCAATCGGTGCGCGTGCTGGCACCGAGGGTTACAGCGTCGAGCCCGATCGGGCGCGGGTGCAAATTCAGGGCATCAAGGTCTATGACGGTGCGCCAGCGGCTTACGATCCGACAACGCTCAAAACCAAGATGCGCGAGCCGGAAATCGTGGTCGACGTCGCCCTCGACGCTGGTGACGCTGGCGGTGTCGCTTGGGGCTGCGATCTGTCCTACGACTACGTCAAGATCAACGCCGACTACACTTCGCTGCTCACCACCGACGACGAGGGCAGCGTTCGCAAAGACGACAGGCTGACCCACTACAGCCCGGCGTTCAAAGTGTCGCTACTGGTCGAAGCGCTTTCTTACATCGCCAAATTCCGCGGCAAGCGCTGCGTCATCAAGTACGGCGGCGCAGCGATGATCAAAGAGCCACTCAAACGTTCGTTTTGCAAAGACATCGGCCTTTTGCGCTCGGTCGGCCTGGTGCCGATCGTGGTGCACGGCGGCGGCCCTGAGATCACGCGCGCGCTCGACAAGCTCGGCGGCAAGAGCGAGTTCATTGACGGAGTCAGAGTCACCGACGCCGCCGATCTCAAAGTCGTCGAGATGGTGCTCACCGGATCAATAAACACCGATTTAGTGACGCTGATCAACCGCGATGGCGGTGTCGCTGTCGGGGTATCGGGCAAAGACGGAGCGCTGTTGCGCGCCAAAAAATTACCGGTCGAACCCGGGCGCGACTTTGGCCAGGTCGGTGTTGTCACCAGTGTCAACCGCGAACTACTCGAGATGCTGCTCGAGAAAAACTACGTCCCGGTGATTTCACCGATTGGTCTTGGCGACGATGGTCAGAGTTACAACATCAATGCCGACAGCGCCGCTGCCGCGATCGCCGCGGCCGTTGGTGCGCACAAATTGATCTATCTCACCGACGTCCCCGGAATTCTCGACGAAAGCGGCAACCTCATGCCCGAATTTACCGCAGCTGAATTGACCGCGCGTATCGAGAGCGGTTTTCTCAAAGGCGGCATGAAAATCAAGGCGCAGTCGGTGCTCGAAGCGATCGCCGGTGGCGTGCAACGAGTGCACGTGGTCGACGGACGGACGCCGCACAGCATTATCGCCGAGCTGTTCACCGATCGCGGCGTGGGCACGTTGATTGAGGGCCAGCGAGATGCGTGATGACAACCTTCAGCGACGCGAGACCATTCGCCAAATTTTGCGAAAACAGCTGGTCGCCACTCAAGGGGACTTGCGCGGTCTTTTGCACAAGAAGGGCTTTCGTTGCACCCAAGCGACGTTGTCGCGTGACTTGAGTCGCCTGGGCGCCCGCCGAGTCGCTCTGGTTTCCGGCGGCACCGCCTATGAGGTCGATAACGTGCGCGTCGGTGCTGAAGCACAGCTCGGCGAAGTTCGTGATCTGGTGCTGAGCGTCGGCAGCAACGGGCTGCTGGTGGTGATCCACACCGTCGTGGGTACTGCTGCCGCCGTCGGTGCTGCCATCGATCGAGCGCGTCTTGACGGCGTACTCGGCAATATCGCCGGCGACGACACACTTTTCGTCGCCCCGGCACGCTCCACTCGCGCCGACAAGCTGGCCAAGCAGTTTCAACAAGTCTTTGTAAAAAGGGGGTAACCGTTCGCGGGGTACGCACAGAATATTGACTGGTCAGGTTTGTCAGTTCTCGACGACAACGCGCTGGGCGTTGTTGATCG
>JAHFDU010000312.1 GCA_023248835.1 Myxococcales bacterium
AACTTGGAATGGCTTGCTGAATGCAAGCGGGGCGCTCAAGACCATTCAGCGATCGAAGATGGAAACCATCGGTAATTATCAAGTTGCGACGGTAACCACCGAATTTGAGCAGGGGATTTTTGATATGCAAATTTCCTTCGACGCCAAACATCAGATCGCCGGGTTCTTCATCAAACATTCAAGCGACAGCGCGGCCGCCTGGACGCCACCGGCGTATGCGGGAGCGGTCGACGAGAAACCGATCACGGTTGGCAGTTTCAACCTGCGCGGATTTCTCACTCTGCCGAAGAGTGGGAAAGGGCTGCCGGCGATTGTACTGGTGCATGGATCGGGGCCAAATGATGCGGACGAGACCATCGGCGCAAACAAAGTATTCAAAGATCTCGCGTTCGGTCTGGCGTCGCGTGGTGTCGCCGTTCTTCGATATAACAAACGCACCAATCAATCGCCGAATGCTCGGTCGAGCAAGGATTACACCGTCAAGGACGAGGTCATCGACGATGCCCTCGCCGCGGTGACGATGTTGCGCACCCAGCCGAATGTTGACCCGCATCGAATCTGGGTGCTTGGCCACAGTCTCGGCGGTATGTTGGCGCCGCGCATCGCCGCCGCTGATGCCCAGATCGCCGGCATCGTGAGTCTTGCCGGAGCGACGCGACCGCTCGAGGAGTTGGTGGTCGAGCAGATCAAGTATTTGATGCCGAATGACGCCAAGATGAATGCCGTGGCGCAGAAGTTCTTCGACACCGTGCGCGATCCGAAGCTGACGTCGCAAACAACGGTCGATCTGCTTGGCGCCTTTTTGCCCGGCAGCTATTTTCTCGATCTGCGTGGGTATCGTCCAGCGACGGTAGCGGGGAGGCTCAAGCAGCCGATGCTGATTCTCCAAGGCGGGCTCGACTATCAAGTGACGGTCGCCGATTTCGACGGCTGGAAGCGCGCGCTTGGATCTCACGCCAACGTGAAGCTCAAACTCTATCCGGCGCTCAACCATCTTTTCATTACCGGCACCAGCCCTTCGAAACCGAGTGAATACGAAACGCCCGGTCACGTCGCGCAAGAGGTGATCGAAGACATTGCCAGTTTTGTCACCGCGTCGCATACGGCCATGCGCTAAATGTCCAGAGCGTACGCATCAAATCCGCTCTCCTCTCGAGCCCGAGCCCGCGTGCCAGCCCGAGCCCGATCTGAAGAGCCGGGCTCGGACTCCGGGCCTGCGGCCCTGGACTCGGACTCGGGCTCGACGGAGATCCGTCTTCAAACCCGAACGGTTCGCAGAAGCGAAAAATTAAGATGCGTTTGCCTTGGAAAAACTCCCTTGGCAGGTGGGCGGCGCCGGTGGCCTTGACGCTGTTCATTTCGCTCGAGTTTTGGCCGGTGCTACTCGGGCGCGTCTACCGGTTTGAAGACATCAGCGACTACATGCAGCCGCTGTTTTCGGCGGTGCGCCGCGCGATCCTCTCGGGTCATCTGCCGTTGTGGGATCGCGGCGCGTTCAGCGGGCAACCGATCTTTGGCGATCCGCAACTGGGGATTTTTTATCCGCCCAATTGGCTCTGCTTGCTGGTTCCGGTGTTGCGCGGCTACGCGCTGCTGGCTTGGTTGCATGCGCTGTTCGGCGGCTTTGGCATGGTTCGACTTTGTCGCGCCCGTGGCACTTCGCGCGCCGCGGCGGTGCTCGCTGGGGTTGCGCTTGGCAGCGGCAGCTACGTGGTCTTGCAAGTGCGTCATCTCATGTTCATTGAAACCACAGCGTGGCTGCCGTGGATTGCCTGGGCAGGGTGGCGCGCCATCGAGTCTGACGGCGAGCGGCGACACTTGGTGTTGCTGGCGCTCACCGTCGCGCTGTGCATTCTGTCGGGTGGCGTTTCGATGTTGATGTTTGGGATTTGGTTTGTCGTCGCGATCGTCGGCGTGCGCTTGGTGGTCGAAAAAAAATGGCGCCTGCTCTCGCGGTTTGCTATCGCCGCGGTGCTCGGGTTGCTGCTCGCGGCGCCAATGTGGCTGCCGACGATGGCGCATGCAGCGCTGTCGCCGCGCGGGGTTTTTCATGGCCTCGACGGCAAAATTGTTTCTGAATTTTCCTGGCCGAGCTATCGCTACGCGTTGGCGCTGGCAGTTCCCAATTTTCTGGGCAGTTCGCAGGGCGAGACCTACGCCGGGATTGGTAACCAGTGGGAAGTCTGCGGCGACTACGCCGGAATGTTGCCTTTCCTGCTCGCCACGGTGGCGCTGTTTTTCGCTCTTCGTCAGCGTCGCTTAGTACCGCCCCCCATAAGTCCGTCGACAAACGTCAAACGGGCGGTACTTCGCGGAAGAGTCACTCGGCTTGCAAAAAAGCCGCAAGCCTTGCGCCCCTCCCGCGCGCTCTCCCGGGAGGGGGCGGCGCCGCCCCCTCCCGAACCCACCCCGCGAAGTACAGCGCCTATATGCCGACCTATTTACGGGGCGCTGTACTTGGAGTCGCTGGTGTTTGCGGTCATGCTTCTCCTGGCGCTCGGTTTGGCCCGCGATCATTCGTGGGTGCAGCGGCTTGCTTATCACCTGCCGCTCTTTTCTTCGACCCGCTGTCCGGCGCGCGGCCTGTTTCTATTTTCGCTGCTGGTGCCGCTGCTTGCAGCGGAGGGCGCGGATCGATTGCTCGCCGGGTGTTCACGCTGGCGCAACGCGGTGGCGTGTGCCCTCCTCTTCGGCACTGCTGCCGATCTGATGTGGACGCACCGACGAGAAAATCCGTCACAGACGCTGGCTGAAGCCGAGGCAGCGTCGCAGGTCGAAGCGCTGAGCTTTTTGCGCGCCCATCCCGGCGATCGCTACGTCAATGACTTCCGTGAACATTGGCTGCACAACAGCGGCCTTCTCTGGGGAGTCGAAAATGCGTCGGGCTACCACTCGCTGCCGATCTGGCGCACCTTGCACTACCTCTGGATTGCCAATCATGGCGTGGTTTATTCTCATACGAAATTGCAGCACGACTTGGCCGGCCAGGGTCTGTGGCACCTCGATTCGCCCTTGGTGCAGGCGCTCTCGGTACGCTGGTTTCTTGGCGCCCGTCCTCCGCTGACGAATGGAATCGAGCCGCAATTTGTGCTGCGCTTTTCCGGCCGCGACTTTTCGGTGTGGGAAAATCTTGCCGCACTGCCGCACGTTTGGGTGGTTCACCGGGCGACGCTGGTTCACTCTGCTGGCGAAGCGGCCGAAGCGATTGCGCAAGAAGATTTTGATCCCAAAAACCAGGCGATTTTGGAAGTGGCCACGCCGCCGCTTGAAGCTGCCACCGGCGCCGAAGGGCAGGTCGATTTTCAAGCTCACGACGGTGAACTCGAAGCAGTGGTTGATGTTTCATCAACCGGCCTGATGGTTTTTTCCGAACCGTTCTATCCCGGCTGGACTGCCACCCTCGACGGCAAACCGGCCGAAATCTTGGCCTGCGACTACGCTTTGCGCGCGCTCGTCGCAACCCCCGGGCGCCATCACATTTCGATGACCTTTCGCTCCAAGGCGGTCACGCAATCGCTATGGATCGCATCGATCGGGGCCCTCATTCTTGTATTGTCTCTTTCTTCGACCAGAGGAGGCAAATCATGAGAGTCCAGCTCCTGTATTTTCCGGGTTGCCCTAATGTGGTCGAGTCGCGAGCCGCCTTGCAAAAATCGCTCGCTACCTGTGGGCTCCAGCTGAACGTCGAAGAAGTGGATGTCACAGCGCCAGACACTCCGAAACACCTACAAGGATGGGGATCGCCAACCATTCTTATCGACGGAAAAGACGTCGCAGACCAGGTTGCCGGTGAAGGTGCTTCGTGTCGCGTCTACCGTGGCGAGGGTCAGATCACAAGAGGTGTCCCTTCTGAAAAGATGATCCGGAGAGCGCTCACGCCGCCTCGCGGCTCGGAATGAGCCGCGAAGATCATGTAAGTGCTTGCCGCAACGAGAAGATAGAAACCTCTTCATGTTTCGTTTTTGGCCTCAGTAGTGCAGCACCAGTGCGGCACCGTTGTGGGTTGGCATCAGTTGCCAGTCCCAGCTGGTTTTCGGATCTTTGGCGCGCTCGTAGGTGACAATGGTGTTCTTGGTCGCGACGCCGACGATCATCATGGTGGCGCCGATGAACTGCAGCGCCGCGTCGACGCCGAGTAGCACGAAATCGACGTACTGGATGGCGGTGTTGGCAAGCGTAATCGTACTGGTGATCTTGCGATCGGCATCCGCGCTGCCAGTGTTGACCGGCGGTCCGTCGAGACCGAAATGATCGGTGTATTGAACGAGCGGTCCGACCAGCGGGATCAGTGAATTGGTCGATGGCTGGTGCAGGAAGCCATAGGTCATTCCGATGTCAGCGCCGTAAGCGCCAAGAAAGAGGATGGCTCCGGCGGAGAACAGCCCCCAGCGTCGCACTTTGCGAATGCGTTCAAAATGGGTGGGCCGCTCGCCGAGGTCGAGCCTGGCCGGCTCTGGCGCCGGTGCTAAAGTGGCGGGTGGCAAATGAAAGGTCGGCGGCGGTGGTGGCGCGGTTTCGACTGGCGCCACAGCGGGCGTTGGCGCTGCCGCGGGTTCGGTGGCTGGTGGCGTGTCGGCTGGTTTGGTGATCGGTGCCGCTGTTTCCGCTGGCTTTTCGGCTGCGGTGTCGCTGGGCGCCGCCTGGAGGCGCCCTGCCGACAACAGCGCAATCAAAATTGCGCAACCACTCTGATGAACACTTCTCTTCATGATACTCCCCCCGTTACTGGACCAACGCTGTCTGCGTTTGCAGCCAGCTCAAAACGAAAGCACTCCAATCGAGAATCGCGTCATGGCTGATGAGCGCGGCAAAGTGGCCGTCGAAATTGCCACCGCTGTCATATTGAAAAAGCGCTCCGGTCACCTTGCTGCCGTTGCCCGAAGTAAGATTTCTGGTCACTGGCCGATCGATGGTACCGAGATCGCTCA
>JAHFDU010000313.1:0-3925 GCA_023248835.1 Myxococcales bacterium
TGGGAACGATTCACCGAGGACATGACGCTGCGCAATTTCGCGCCGAAAACGAGAGTCGCATATATGTCGAGGGCCAAACGGTTCGCCGAATATTACGGCCGCTCGCCGCGCGAAATGGGCGAAGCCGAGGTCCGCGCGTACTTGCTCCACTTGATCGATTGCAAGCTGAGCGCGTCGACACTGTCAGTCGGACTCGGGGCGCTGCGATTTCTTTACGCCGTCACGCTCGGTCGTCCGGGAGAGATCGCCAAAATCCCTGTGCCAAAGCGGCCGCGGCTGCTGCCCGAGATTCTGAGCCTCGACGAGGCGGCGTTAATTCTGTCGCGTGTGCGCTCGGTCAAGCACCGCGCCACGTTGATGCTTGCGTATGGCGCCGGTCTGCGCATTTCAGAAATCCGCCATCTCAAGATCGCGGACATTGACAGCAAACGCATGCTGATCGCGGTACGCGGCGGTAAGGGCTACAAAGATCGATTGGTGATGCTGTCGCCACGTCTGCTCGAGGTGCTCCGGGCGTACTACAAGTTTGCGCGACCCAAGGGGCCATATCTGTTTCCTGGGCGTGACGGTGAACGGCCACTGTCGTCGAACGCGATCCGCAGTGCGTTGGCGCAGGTGCTCACCGAGTGCGGTCTCAAAAAACATCTGACGCCGCATTCGCTCAGGCACGGGTTTGCGACGCATCTACTCGAAGCGGGCAATGACATCCGTGTCATCCAGCGACTGCTCGGCCACGCGTCGATTCAGTCAACAGCGCATTACGCACGGGTGACGCCGATGTACGTCGCAACCATCGAAAGTCCGCTCGAGCTCGTCGAGAAACGAGGTGCGCAGACGAGTAAATAAGTGTCAGCGGCAGCGTCGTGTCACTCGCAGAGAGTGGCGCGACCCACGCTCGAGGTGGCGGATATTTTTCGCGCCCACGGAGAGCGCTATCGGCACACGCACTCGCTCACGCAAGACCAGAGCCGAGTGATGTGGTGCATGGAGGCTTGCAGAACGGCAGTTCTCGGCGGGCATGTCGACGCGTGTGAAAAATGTGACTACGAGCGGCCATCGTACAACGCGTGCCGCAATCGCCACTGCAACAAGTGCCAGTGTTTGGCGCAAGCAAAGTGGATCAGCAAACGGCAAGAGCGGATTTTGCCGACGCACTATTTTCACGTCGTCTTCACGCTGCCACAAGAGTTGCGGCGGCTGTGTAAGACGAATCCGCAAACGATGTATGACGTTCTCTTCGCTTCGGCGGCACAGACGTTGCTCGCGGTCGGCAAAACGCGGATGTCGGCACAGCTCGGCATTACAGCAGTACTGCACACCTGGTCGCGTCGCCTTACGTATCATCCGCACGTGCACTGCATCGTCACTGGCGGCGGGCTCGATGTTGAAAACGAAAAATGGGTGGCGACGAAAAAGCGGCTCTACTTATTTCCACAGCGCGTGATGTCGAATTTATTTCGCGGCAAATTTCTCGCTGCGGTGCAGACGCTCTGCGATAGCGGCCAACTTGACGAAACGTCAATTCGAGAATTTCACACCTTCAAAGATGCTCTCTACAAAAAAGACTGGGTGGTGCACTACAAGGCGCCGTTCGGTGGCCCGACTCAAGTGTTCAACTACCTCGGTCGCTACACTCATCGCGTCGGTATTTCCAATCAGCGCCTCGTGCGCATGGACGACGACGGCGTGCGCTTTCGCACGCGTGATGGCGATGCGATCACCATCGCGCCAGAAGAATTTATTCGCCGCTATCTTTTGCACGTCTTGCCGAAGGGCTTCGTCAAAATCCGCCACTTCGGTCTCTGCGCATCGATCAACGCAACCACTCGTCTCGAAAAAGCGCGCTCGCTCATCGACGGAAAACCGCAGTGTGAACCTGCCGCTGCCTCTATTGAAGCCGAAGAAGAAACCGACTTCCGCGCCGAGTTTCAAAAACTCACCGGCATCGATCTGACCCGCTGTCCGCGCTGCACTGCCACTCTCGTCGTGATTTCGCTCGAGCAGTGGGCTGCGCGCAAGCTCGTGCCGAGAATCGACACCTCATGAGCGCGCTCGTGCTCGCTTTGCGCCTCACCACATTTTCAAAATCGGCCCGCGCTGCAGGGCGCAGATCTGCTCAAATCGCGATTTTCTCCTCGGTCAGCAGCGCTCGCGCCGCATCTTTCCATCGACAAAACACTCGACCGATCCCGGCAGCCATGATTTTCGTCCCTCAGCGCAACTGACTTCGCTGTAAGATATGACCTATGGAAGTCTGCGTGGCGGCTGGGTGCAGCGGTCGTTTTCAGAAGCGCTCGCTCGACAGCGGCGACGATCCACCCACCCACCGTGGCTCGCTCGGCATCTGCAAACGACTATTTATTTTATTATGTCTACTTCTCCCTGTTGCGCATCGGGGGACAATCTACGTGCAGAGCGAACCGGGCAAAGGCGCCACGTTTGTTGTCGAGATGCCGAGAATCCAATTTTGAGCGGCTCCTTCACTGACTATTGACTCTTTGATCCGCTTCCCGGGCGTGCGTCTTGCGATAAGTTTTGCAGCCGTTTTCGGTTCGAAAAAGATACGGAACCTCGTGGAAGTCGGCAAGAAAGCGTTTCCCCTGCAGCGCAGCCTGCACTCCGGCAACGCTTTCCGGAAGGACCAGCCGAGGCCGCATCATCCGAAGGCCAGGTTTTTCATGCGGGAACTCTGGAACAATTTCCCATCGCTTACAGCTGGCCTCTCCGAACGGCTGGTCGCGACACTGAACAGACAGCGCCACCTCGGTACCGCTTGCGTACCACACCGCCTCGTCGGTAACTTTCGACAGGCGAAGCCGTGTTGTTCCTGCGTCGTCAATCCATTCATCGTCAAAATCGAAGGTGCTTGAGGACTGAGGCGGCTTGTCGACATGAACGTAAGACTCTGCAGTGATGAATTCACCAAATCCGATGCGCCTCCCGGATCGCGTTCTGCTATCGCCGCTTGTCTCGGTCGGGCGGTGAGTGTCTCCCTGTAGGTGCCTGCCGACTCGCCGAAGCGACAGCGGCTGGCATGATCGGCTGTAGACAACGACTGACCGCCCAGGCTGCGCCCACGTCGAAAGCTTCGAGAGCAATCGAGGATCCGGTGCGTCTGTTCGATATCGACCTATCTCCGGAAATTTTTTCGCGATCGCCTTGAGGTCGGGAGAGACGGCTTCTTCGGCACCGGCAGAGGTGCAACCCGCAATGATTGAGACGAAAAGTCCGACGCAGTTCAGTTTCTTCATGAGGGTCATCGCAGCGGAAACCGCTGCACCACACGTGGTTGGGCGGAGACTTCTATGACCACGACCTCGTTCTTGCGTAGAAGCGCGAGCCGATCTGCGTCCGGCGAGAAGGCCGCCGATGCAGGCTGAAAACCGAGCGCGAAAAGGGGTACATGGTTTTCCACAACCACCCCATCGAGTCCGAGAATTCGCCAAACGGATCGCGAATTAAGAGCGATTGCCGCCGCGTCAAAATCGTCGTCGACTTGAACGGCGTCCTCGTCGTCGCTCCGCTCTGGATCCTCTGCGGTGATCGTTGCGTCCCACCCGAGAAAGCGGCTGACGTTATTGCGCTCGAGCGGCAGCGCCCCGGTATCTACGTGAACGCGCATGGTCACGAGGTTAACAATAGGCCCTGCGTCGCGACATTCTGCTGCCCAGGCGAATTGTCCGTCACGCGTGTAGGCAATAGGCTGCGGGCGGTCTGATGCGAGATCGAATTTTACGCGGCGGCCCGTGCGGTAGTTGTGCACATAAAGATCCTCGGGCTCATCGTTTTCGAGAAAAACCAACGGCAAGTCCGCGGGTACCACTTCGATCCAAGTGCCGGTCTCTATGTCGAGCACCGGGAGTTCCCATCCTCGGCAGAATAGAACGCGGCGGCCTTCGCGATCGACGTTCAATACAGCCGGTGT
>JAHFDU010000313.1:3935-4918 GCA_023248835.1 Myxococcales bacterium
CTCGTCATCGAGAAACAAGAGAAACGCGATTCTCGAAGGTTCATCCGAATCGAGATCTGACAAAGGTAACGGTAACGCCGAGACCGGGCTGTCGACCGCGAGGAGAGGTTGCTCCATCTGGTCTTCGCCTCGAACAGCCGCCCACACGCGGTCGAAGGCCTCTTGCACTGCGATCTCCTGGTTCGCCACAACCGCAGCAGGCGCGGGGAGTTGGCGAAGCCTCCTCAGGCAGATCGCTCGGTTTGTGAGGTCGGCATAAGCGTCGTTGATTAACCCCGGCTGCAGCGCGAGCACACTCGGCTCGTCGAGCGCGACGAGTGGGCGATCCCCCGGCGGCACGACAGGAATCGCGTCGACAAGCAAAGATGCGTGCGTACCGAGCGCATTCCGCAGCGCCATCGGCCCCACCGCGCGCACGTCGCCCACCGCGCAGCCAAGCAGGCGTGCGATCTCAGCGACCAAGGCGGGATGGACGACCGCGCCTACGAACAAGTGGCCAAATCGTTCATTTCGACTCGACGCCGACCCACAAAGGACACCACACTTGTCGCAGATCTGCCCAGTGTGCGCCTGGCCCGTCACCTTTCCGCAGAGGCAGCGAAAGTCATCAACGGGTCCAAATATTCGCTGGCACAGGAGGCCGTCCGGTTCAAAGCGTCGGCGACCAGAGCGAACAGACCAGAGTAATGATTTTAGCACCTCGCCTTTTGATTCGGTGCGGAGCATTTCGCGCGCAGCGAGGACGTCATCTACAGGGCTGGCAGGGGAGGGATGGAAAAATCCATTGAGAATGGAGCGCGCACCGTACATGCGAAGCGAACTTGAGCATCGATGGCACTTCCGGTCAAACGGATCCTTGCCTGAGTCAGCATGAAGTGACCGGCTCCGATTCGCACGCCGTAGGTTACGCTGCGAATCGGACTGAAACGTAGCGCAGAGCTACATGCGAAGGAGCCGGTCGATGAAGAAGATACTATTTGTTG
>JAHFDU010000021.1:0-20639 GCA_023248835.1 Myxococcales bacterium
CCAGCTCGGCGATAGCACTACCATCAATCGTTCTACCCCGGTCGCAGTCACCGGACTCGAAAGCGGAGTCGCCCACCTCGCCTGCGGCAAGCAGCACAGCTGCGCCGTCACCACTTCCGGAAGCATCAAGTGCTGGGGCGACAACTCGACCGGACAGCTCGGCAATGCCTCGAGCATGACGCTCCACTCTGCCGTCGCGGTCGACGCTTACGGTCTGTCGAGCGGAATGACCGCCGTCGCTGTCGGCGATTCCCACACCTGTGCTCTCACTCAGCTCGGAGCGGTGCTCTGTTGGGGCGACAGTACCTATGGAGCGATCGGCCTTGGATACAGCTACGGTTTCTTGTACTACCCCAACACTTCGGGCGTGAACGGACTCGGTTCGGCGCGTGCCAGTGCGATCAGCTGCGGCGCCAAACACACCTGCGCCATCACCATCGCCGGCGGCTTGAAATGCTGGGGCGACAATACTTTTGGCCAACTCGGCGTCGGATCCATCGGTGGCAAACAGTTGAGTCCCGTCGACCTCGTCTTTATCCCGTAGCAAGAATGCGGTAACGTGTGGTTGAGCATCATGCGCACAAACATCTTATTGCTGTTGTTGGGAGCGGTCAGTTGCTACGCGCCTGACATCAAAGACAAAGGGTTTGCCTGCAAGATCGGCGACCCGATGGGCTGCCCAGAAGGGTTCGCTTGCACCACATGTCCTGATCAAAACAATCCACCACAATTCGACGGCTGCTGTAGCAATCATCCAGTGCAGAGCGCGGCCATCGATGCAGCGGCGATATCGCCTGCTGACGAGGACACCGCGCTGCCAGTCTCAGTCGATGGCCCACTGCAAAGCACGCTCGACAGCGCTACCGACAGCACGCAAGTCCCTGACGGCTGCGCCACCCTGTGCAGCGGCATTTGTATCGACGAGCAGCGCGACGTCAAAAACTGCGGCAGCTGCGGCAAAGACTGCCGCACCGGCGCTCCAACGATGGCGAGCGTCCGCTGTGCAGCCGGCATGTGCCAGTTCGATTGCGGCACCGGCAAGCATGTCTGCTCCGGCGTCTGCCTCGACAATGACGCCGACCATTGCGGCCCAAGCTGCACGCCCTGCAATCCCACTCCGCATGGCGTGACTTGGTGCGACGGCACCGCTTGCGTGCTTCAATGCATCACCGGCTACGTCGCATCGGGCGGCGTCTGCGTTCCTATTTAGCCAGCAGCCGACAGCCAATAGCCAACAGTTTCAGAAACGGAAGAAGCCGAAAATGCAGTGGAGCCCACTGTGACTTTCCCCGCGCTGTGGGCTATGGGCTATCGCCGCTTCGATCCGTAAATCAGGCTACACTCGACCCATGGGTTTGGCACTCGCCGTTATTCTTACTGGCGGCCACATCTTAACGCTTTCGCCCTCTTCGCCAGTGGTCTCGACGGTGGCGATCGAAAACGAGCGCATCGTCTATGTTGGCGACCAATTGGCCGCCGCTCACAAGGCGATTCGCGGGCAAGCCACCGTGCTCGATCTGCGCGGCCGCACTGTGATCCCAGGCTTCAACGATGCCCACTTGCATTTTGCGCTCGCAACTACGTTGGGCTCCGACGACAGCATCGAGATCAACCAAGAGGCGAGTGAAAAATGGCGCCAGGCGGTGCGGCAAGCGGCAAACCGTATGGTGCCGAATTCGAGTGGCTGGCTGTTTGTGCAGAGTCGGCGGCTGCCGCCCGGCATCTCCACCGCCAAAGATCTCGATTTCATCGCCCGACCGCTGTTTGTGGTCACCGCGCACGGCGGTCTTTGCAACCATGCCGCTGTGAAACAGGCTTTTTCAAGCGCTGAAGCACCCGAGGGTTTTGTTCAAGGCGGCCTTTTGGCCTTTGCTTTTGAGCGCATCTTTTCGCATCTGCCCGAGACCTGTAAACAGACGCAGGCAGCGCTGTTCTTGAAACGACTGGCAGAAGTCGGCATCACTTCGGCGCAATCGATGGGCGATCAAGCGGCGCTGTTTGAACCGCTTCGGCGCTCGGGAAAGTTGACCGCGCGCCTACGATTTGTTCCGTTTGGCAGGCAGTTTGACACCCTGTTTGGTTTTTCCGATTTCCAGGCCGAGGCGCCGTTGTGGCTGCGCGCCGCCGGCATCAAATATTTCCATGACGACGCAGCGCGACTGGCGCGTTTTGAGCTCGGCCGAATTTTCGACGCGTTGACCGAGCGCAAGAACGCTCCCGACCAGATGGTGGTGCACATTTTGTCGCGACGTGCGCTTTCGACTTTTCTCGACGCACTCGAACGTGCGGCGCGCAAACAGCCGACGCTGCCTAGTCTCGTCCGCCTCGAACATCTCGACGAAGCCACCCAAGTCGAAGCCGACCGGCTGGCGCGGCTGCACATTCCGGTCTGCACCAATCCGGCGATGATTCCGGAGTGGAATTTGAAAACGGCGTTCCCGCTGCGCACGCTCGCCGACGCCGGAGTAGCGCTCTGCTTTGGCAGCGACTGGGTGGGACGCCATCAGCCCGAGCGACCGCTTCAGCCGCTGTGGTCGATTGCGCGCGCCATCGAACACGTGCCGGAGGCGGTGACCGCACTCGAAGCGCTCACCGCCTACACCGTCGGCAGTGCCGCCGCCGAAGGACTCGCGGCCGAAAAAGGTTCGCTCGAAGTTGGAAAACTTGGCGATCTGCTGGTGCTCTCGGAAGATTTTACCGTCACCCGCGCGCCGGAGAAGACCGCTGTACTGGCGACGTTCGTTGGCGGCCGTCTGGTCCATCTCGCTTCTGCACTCGGGCGCGACAAATTCTGGCAAGCTCTACTGGAGACGCGATGACCGCCGCAGTGCCGCACGTGATGATTTTGCTCGGTTGCTTGTCCGCGAACGCGCTGGCCTCGCCACCTGCCGAATGGTCTGCGAGCGCTCAACTCGAAGAGCTGCGCCGACAATTCTCCAACCACTCGAGAGCCGAAACCCTGGCGGCGTTGCACGAATTTGTCGAGCGAGTGGGCGCGATCGAAGCGGCGGCCGACGCGCTCAATTGGATGGGCGATCTGCATCGCCAAGCGCGCGAAGAAGCCCTGGCAAAAAATGCATTCGAGCGCGCCTACCGCATGCCGCTCGGTGGCCGCGTTCACGCACTCGCGGCAAGAGGCCTCGGCGACGTCGCCATCAACGAGCGCGATTACTCTTTGGCCATCGTCCGCTATGGCGAAGCCCGGCGGGTCGCAGGTCTCAGTCCAATTCTCCTCGAAGAGCTGCGCCAGAAAATCGTCCTCAGCCAGCGATTGCGCACACGCGCTCGCATCGAACGCGTCGCCTGGCTTGCCATCGTCAGCATTTTTTTTATTTTCGTTTGGCGCGCGCGGCCATGGCAATCTCCAGGTCTGCCGACGGAGCTTCTATACGCGTTGCCGGTGCTGGCACTCTTTAATCTGGGCGGCTGGGGACAAGAGAGCAATGTCCGTTTCGCGCTCGCACTCGGCAGCGGTTTCGCGCTCGTTCTCATCGCGACTTCCGGACTGGCCGCCCGGCGCGCACCGCTGCCGCGAGCCTTGCACGCGCTGTTGCTCTTTTGCAGCTCGAGCGCGCTCTTCTATGTTGTGCTTTGTCGCGCCGACTTGATGGACAAGTTCTTGATGACGTTTGGGTTGGTGGGAGCTACTTAATTAGTTTGAAGGAAGCGGAATCACCATCGTGCTGTCGCCGCGTCGCACCAGCAGCAAATGGCCGCCGGCTCGATCGACGGTGAGCAAATGCAAGGCCTCTTCGGCGGTATTAACCGGCTTGCGGTCGACTTCAACCACCACATCGCCGCTCTGCAAGCCGGCCTCCTCCGCACTGCTGCCGTCGCGCACACCAACGATCACTGCACCGCGAGTCGCGGCGATGCCCAGCTGCGCCGCCAGGCCGCGGTTCAGCGTCTGCAATTCGAAACCAAGATTGTGCGGCGATCGATGACCACTTGGCTGCCCCGCCGCTTCCCTGCCAGACATTATTCGGAGCTGGTACCACACATATCAATGGCGGCAGGAGATTTGCGACCGACCGAGTTGCCAGCGCCGGGAGAGCTGCTACGCGCTTTTCCGGCGCCGATCGGCTTGCATTCATCGGTCCCCATGCCGATGTAGTTGAAGTCGACGATCTTTGGCTAGTCCTGCTACGTCGGGCATGATGATTTCGCCATCGTCCGGGGGTGGCTCAACAGCGGGCGTCCCAGGAGTGCTCGCCGGAGCAGTGTTAGTTGAGCTCAGCAATTCCGGCTATTAAAGAGATTATTTGTAGGCCGACGCCGGCGGCTCTTCGCCGTTGCCGCTTTTGCTGTAGGTGCCGGTGTTTTTCATCCCGTTAAACACATAGCCGCTGAGGTGCCAGGTGTGAATGATGCTGTCGTGATCGTAACTATACGAATACCAAGCTTTGGCATTCTTGAAATCGGCCGGCGTGTGCAAGAGCTTGCCCCGCGACCCGTACCAGTTGGTACCACCGAGAAGATCGTGCACCTTGAACATCTTCGCCTTGTCGCCGCTGAGCACCGCGAGATAGGGCGCATACATGGCATCGATCTTGGCTTGCAGTTTTTGTTTGCGTCGGTGGCGGTGGCGAGCGCTTTTTGGCAGAGCTTGGCATCGACCTCTCCCAGCGGCAACGGGCTGTCCACTCCCGATTCATAGGCATGGAATTCGAGACTGGTGTCGGCAGGAACGCCAGTGGCCAACCCCTCCTTGACCGCTTTGGAGCACGCCGCTGCGTCCGCCACGGCCATGTCCATATCATTCATGCTGGTGGCCTCGCCCTTGGCAAGATGGTCCAGCGCCACCGCAGCTTGGGCGGCGGCTTCACTGATCGAGAGCACCAGCGCTTTGCCAAGCACCACTTTGCAAATATTGTCCGACAGGAGCGAAAGTTTGATTCCAGCATACTGCAAACCGTCGTCGCCATGATGCACCAGTTCCACTCCCGGAATGCTCTCCCTGTACCAGCCATCGAGGTCGATCACGGTGGTGCCTGGAACCCCGGCTGCAAGCGCTGCAGCTGCCTCTTTGAGACAGTCGCGGGCATCTTTGGTCGAGCTGTCACCGCGGCATTCGTCGCGGTTGTCGAATTTCGATTCAATGCAGCGAAACGTCTTTTGCGCCGCCTTGGTCACCGCTTTGGTGTCCGCATATGCGAGGCTCGACGAGCCGAAGAGACCTGTTCCAATGACCAATTCCAACAACAACGGCTTCAGCATGGTTGCCTCCTTGGCGTCTATGGGCCCATTTTCATTGACCACGATCGCTCGGTCAACTTCTCTCAACACTTTTGACTTTTGACTTTTGACTCTTGACTCTCGACTCTCTCCTCTCGACCGGCTACCTTTGCGTCGGTGAAGGTTCGTACCAAATTGGTGCTTCTGCTTTCGAGCGCGCTGGTGGTGACGCTGGCGCTGTCGACGGTGGCGACGATCGAGCTCAGCCGCAAACGGCTCGAAGAACAATTGCGCGATTCGGCGCAGGACACTGCGGACGCCATCGCCAGCGATCTGAAAAGCCGCCTCGACAGCGCGTCAACCGAAGACGACATCAGCGAAGAGCTCAAGACCGTCAAGCTGGTTCACCGCGTTGATGCCTACATCGAATTGGCGCTGTCGAGCGACGAGGATACCTCGGTTTTCAGGCTCGATCTGAACGCCAATGCAGTGGTCTCGAAAAAGCCGAAACTCAGCTCAAAAAAAGAGGCCAAGGCGCGCCTCAGCGAAGCCCGGCGCGCGCTCTATGACCACGGCGAATCGAGTCGGCGCTCGACGCTGCGCGATGCCGATCCGCTTTGGCGCACGCCTGACCGTCCAGGCGCGCTGCTCGCGGTGCAGCCGGTGCGCCCGACAGTGACGCGCGGGCCGCGAACTTTTCGCGAAGGCTTGCGCGGCCACAATCCAGTCTACGAGATTCACCGGCCTTTCGACCTTTCCGACGGACGCCGCGGCGAGTTGACGGTATCCGTGCTGCGCGAGCCGATCGACAATCTGGTGCGCAGCGAGAGCCGGTACTCGGCGGTGATCGCCGGCTCCACAATTTTCCTCTTCATGTTGATGACCAGCCTGATCGTCAATCGGGTAGTCGGCAAGCCGGTGTCGCGACTAGAGCAAGCGATGAAGCGAGTTGAGGCGGGCGAGCCTGGATCGCTTGACGAACGCGTCGAGGTTGGCCACTCCGATGAAGTCGGTGCACTGTCGCATGGGTTCAATTCGATGCTGGGTCGCCTCGCCGAAGCCGACCGCGAGATTCGCGTTTTCAATCACCGTTTGGCGGACGAAGTTCGCGCCGCTACCGCTTCGCTCGAACAAAAAAATGAAACCTTGGAACAGCTCAATCGCCTGCTGGTCGAAACCCGACGTCAGCTCGGCGATCGCGAGCGCCTGGCCGCGCTCGGTCAGCTGGCGGCACAACTGGCGCATGAAATCGGTACCCCGCTCGGATCGGTGTCGGGCCATCTGCAGCTGGCCATCGCCAGTCGTGAATTGCCCGGCGCACTCAAAGATCGTTTGCAGGTAGCCTCGAGCGAACTGACGCGCGTTTCCAAAATCGTGCGCGACTATCTCGACTCGACGCGCACGGTTGCACCCGAGTGGAAAACCATCGAAATCGGACGCATCGTCGATGAAGCTTGCGACATCGCGCTGTCGCGCGCGCGGGCGCAGGTCAAGCTCGCCAAACAGTTAGCGCCCGAGGCGCAAACGCTCGAGACCGACGGCGCGTTGTTGCGCCAAATCTTGGTCAATCTGCTCACCAACGCTGCCGATGCGGTGGCGCCCGACGGATCGGGGGAAATTCAGGTTCAGGTCGGTCGAGAAAAGGAACAGATCTCGCTTTCGGTCAGCGACAATGGCGTCGGCATTGCAGCCGATGATGCGGCGCGCATTTTCGAGCCGTTTTACACCACCAAAGGGCGCGGCAAGGGCACCGGTCTCGGCCTCGCCATTTGTCGCGAACTCGCCACTGCGCTCGGCGGCCGCATCTCGGTCGACAGCGCACCCGGGCGCGGGTCGACGTTTTCTCTGGTGCTCCCACTTTTGAGGCCGATGACATGATGCTTCGACTCCGCTCAGCACAATCGGGTAGACAAACCCAGCACGAGCCACACCGCGACCACACCGCTCATCCTGAGCTTGTCGAAGGAGGCCGATGACATGATGCTTCGACTCCGCTCAGCACAATCGGACAGACAGGCCCAGCATGAGCGACACTGCGACCGCACCGCTCATCCTGAGCTTGTCGAAGGAGGCCGATGACATGAACGAGCGAGCAAAGTTACTCATCTGCGAAGATGATCGAGTCGCACGCGAGCTGCTAGAGGAAATTTTGCGCGGCGAAAATCATGAAGTGGAAGCGGTCTCCTCGGGAAGCGCGGCGATTTCTCGAGTGAACGGAAACTACGATCTGCTGATCTCCGACGTGCAGCTTGGCGATGGTCCAGGCGGCATGGAGGTGTTGCAAGTTTTTCGGAAAGGTGCGCCGCAGACTCCAGTGATCTTGATCACAGCATTCGGAGATGTGACGGGCGCCATGGCGGCAATACAAAAGGGCGCGTATGACTATGTGTCGAAGCCCTTCAATGTTGACGAACTTTCACTCACCGTCGGTCGCGCGCTCGAGCGTTCACGCTTGGTTGAAGAGAACCGCGCGCTACGCAAGCCCAAGGGAGATCGGATCGAGAACATCGTCGGACGTTCTGCAGGAATGCTCGACGTCTACAAGATGGTGGCACGAGTGGCACCGACGCAGTCGACGGTGTTGGTGGTGGGCGAGTCGGGCACCGGCAAGGAGTTGGTGGCGCGCGCCATCCATACCCATTCGACGCGAGCCCAAGGCCCTTTCGTCGCCGTCAATTGCACGGCGCTTACTGAGTCGCTGCTCGAGAGCGAACTCTTCGGTCACGCCAAGGGCGCATTTACCGGTGCGGTGGCGAGCAAGCGCGGCCTGTTCGAAGAAGCGCAGGGCGGCACGCTGTTTCTCGACGAGATCGGCGACGTCGGCCAGAAGATGCAAGCGCAGTTGCTGCGCGTCTTGCAAGAGGGTGAAATTCGCCGCGTTGGCGGCAGCGAAGCGGTCAACATCGATGTTCGCGTCGTCGCTGCCACTCACCGCGATCTGGAAGAGGAGGTCAAGGCCGGACGCTTTCGCGAGGACCTCTACTTTCGCATCAATGTCGTCACCATCCGCCTGCCACCGTTGCGCGAGCGCCCAAGCGACATTCCGATTTTGGTCGATCATTTTCTCGCCAAGTACGCCGCACGTGAGGGGAAAAGCGAATGCGGAGTGGTGCCGGACGCGCTCGCCGCACTCGAGCGTTACGCCTGGCCGGGCAATGTGCGCGAACTTGAGAACGTCATCGAACGCTCGCTCGCACTGTCGAAAGACAACGTTCTTTTGCCCTCCGATTTGCCGCCGGAAATTTCTCGCTCAGGTGCCGCGATTTCTGCGCTCGGACCGAATCTCATCGAAGATCGCCCGACGCTGGGAGAGCTCGAGCGGCGCTACATTGAGCTGGTGCTTCGCGAAACTGGCGGCAACAAGAAACGCGCGGCGGAGCTGCTCGGCATCGATCGCCGCACGCTCTACCGCACACTCGAGCGCGACGGCCGCGACGATGACAGCGACAACAACGAATCGTAATAGGAGCAGCCAATGAAGACTTTCAGAGCGATCATTTTCTGTTTCGCCGGATCGGTTGCTGGCGCGCAAGAGACGCCGGTTGACCCCTACCCCCCACCCATCAAGCCGAGCGGCCGGCTCGTTCTGTCGACCAAAAACCGTGAGGCCGCGCAGGCGACCAATGCCTGCGCAACCGCCTTAGAAGCCGGCGATCCAACCCGCGCCAAGGAAAAATGCGAAGAGGCGCTCAAGCATGATCCGCAGGTGGCGCTGACTCACCTTCATATGGCACAAGCGCTCGCCGAACTTAACGACAACGCCGCCGCCCACGCCGAACTCAGCCGAGCCGGCGAACTGTCGGCGCACGCTTCGCATGGCGAAAGACTATTCATCGACGCCTATCGGGCGCGGCGCGACGCCAAGATCAACGAGGCCGAACGGCTGTACGACGAGCTCTGCAGCACCTTGCCCGGCGAGCCACGGGCGCGATTGGCACGCGGCGATTTTTTTCTGGCGCGCGGGCAGATCGATCGCGCCATCGCCGATTTTCACTCCATCCCTGCGATCGCACCGCGTTTTGGCGTCGTCGATCGCTTCTTGGCCAAGGCGCTCACCGCCTCGGCACCGTCGGCAGCAGAAGAGGCGGTCGCGGTGGCCAAGCGTTACACCGCGGCGGCACCAACGGAGGCTTCGGCCGAAGTTGCGGTGGGCTATGCAGAGCTGCGACGGGGCAACGCCGCCGAGGCGATCGCTGCCGCCAAACGCGCCCTCGAACGAGACGCCAAGAACATCTCCGCCGAACTGCTACTGGCCGACGCGCAGCTGTTTTCCAATCATGCCAAAGAGGCGCACCTGCTCTATCAAGCGATCGCACAAAGCAAACTCGAGCCCGCACGCGAGCGCGCAACGTTGCACGAAGCGCATGCGCTCATCGCCGAAGGCAAGCTCGCCGCCGCCGAAAAACTACTCGGCGAAGCCGCCAAGGCAGCATCTCCCACTGCAGCGGCGCGTGCGCTGACCGAGCGGGCGCGGCTGGAACTCGATCGCAGCGCACTGTCCGACGCCGGGCAGTCGTTGCGTCAGGCGCGCGCTCTCGTCGACAAGAGTGAGTCGACCGCTTTTTTCGAGGATGAGCGGCTGTACACGCTCGGAGAGATCGAGTACGTGCGCGCCTTGGTGCTGGGCGCTACTGGAGAGACCGACTTGGCCAATCAGCGCGCGCAGGAGATGGGTTCACTGCTTCAGGCGCTCGGCGACAAGCACAGCGAGGCCAAAGTCACGGCGCTCGCCGGCTGGATCGCGGCCCGCAATGGCGACGACAAGATGGCGCTGCAGAAGCTTCCCGGCGCCGGTCGTCCAACGCAAAAGATGGCTTTCGCGCTGGCGCTGTATCGGGCCGGCGATGACAAGCAGGCGCGCACCATCATGGAAGAGCTTGCCCACCGTCTGCAAGACGACCTGGAGGGCGCGCTGACGCGACCGCGAGCGCTGGCGTGGCTAAAGAAACAGTCAAAGTAGTTCGTCGCGAACGTTCGACAAACGCGAGCAGGCCGAACGTACACACCAGGGTCATCGCCAATGGGCGAAGCGCAAGCCAATCCAGAGCTGTGCCGATCGTCGAGACCAAAGCCAGTCCAGATTCTTGTGGCCACGAATCTACTGGTACCGGTGCCGTGTCATGCTTGCTGAAGAAAGCGGGGTTGCTGGCGTAAAAACTCAATGGATTAAGCGCATTTTGATCCCATTCTTGATGCGCAACGTCACCGCAGGCTCCGGTTCAACAACCTGTTCTGGCAGCAATTCCAAATGAGTTTGTTGGTGTAGCATTGCCACTACGATCTGCATTTCCAATAGCGCGAATTCATTGCCAATGCATTGGCGAGGCCCCCCACCAAAAGGCACAAACGAAAAGGCGGGCAATGGGGAAAACCGATCGGGCAAAAAGCGATCGGGATCAAAGCCCTCCGGATCCGACCAGATATCGGAACGGTGGTGCGTGACATAAAAGCTCGGCATGACGATCGCGCCGGCCGGTAGCGCATGTTCGCCGAGCCGATCCGGCTGGGTGGCGCGGCGCCCGAGAAACCAGACCGGCGGATACAGCCGCATCGACTCACGCAAGACGCGACCGGTCAGCTGCAGCTGCGGCAGATCTTGCAGCGTGGGCGCGCGGGACGACAACCGTGCCACCTCCTGCGTAAGCGCGCGCCGTGTTTGCGGCTGTTTGCCGAGTAGAAAAAAGGTCCAGGCCAGCGCGTTGGCGGTGGTCTCGTGGCCAGCGACGAGAAAAGTCTTGATCTCGTCCATGAGCTGGGCATCGCTCATCGTCTCACCGGTCTCGGCATCGCGCGCATTCATCAGAAACGAGAGCAGGTCACCGCGATCGCCGCCGGATCGCCTGCGATCTTGAATGATGCGGCCGACCATCTCGTGCACGGTATGAAGCGCGCGGACAAAGCGTAGGTTGGCTGGAATCGGGACCGCGGTCGGGATGTAGTAGAGGATCGAACGCGTCTGGGCATTGATGTGATGCAGGACTACGTTCACCGCTTCGCTAAAGCGTCTGCTTTCAGTCTTCCAGTCGAGACCAAACAGCGCTTCGGTGAGAATGTCGAGCGTCAGCTCCATCATTTCCGCCAAGACATCGACCGTGCTGTGGCGTTGCCACTGCTTCAGACGCGCCGCAGTCGCGCCGGAAACGATCGCGGCGATCGCGGCCACCCGCTCGTGGTGAAACGCTGGCTGGGCAATGCGGCGCTGGCGCAACCAGGAGTCGCCGTCGTTGGTGAGAAGTCCTCGCCCAAACACCGGGGCCAACTTTTGCCAAACGCGCGTCTGTTTGGTGTAGTTCTTGCCGTTCTCTTGAAAGACGCGCTTGAGATCGCGTGGGTGGCTGATGAGGTAGAGCACCTCGGGCCCGAAACGAAAGCGCACCACGTCACCGTACTCGGAGTAGAGCGACATCAGAAAGTGCAAAGGGTCGCGCTGCATGTCTGGAAGGCTGCCGAGAAGTGGAAGTCCTTTGGGACCGGGAATGGTGGACATGAATGCCGCATTTTTACATGGGCGGCAGCTCTCGAGAAGCCCCCTCAAATTGCGAGAGTCTTTTTTTTCCGAGTCCAAATTTTTTTCGCCGGGAATTTGGCAAAAGGGATTAGAATCTGGCGCCGACAATGGATGTTCGCTGCCAGAAGTGTCAGACGGTTTACGAGTTCGACGACAGTACCGTCGGGCCCCATGGCGTCAACGTCAAGTGCACCCAGTGCGGCCATCTTTTCCGCGTCCGCCGCCGCGACGCGCCGCCACCAACGCCGAGCGAGCCCAGCTTCGACGCGGCAGTTCCGCGTTCGCGACGCCATGACACCCCGCGCGGCGTGGTGCCACCGATAGAGGACGAAACCCGGACCGAAGGAACCTCGCCTGGCCCCGGCCGGACGCGAAATCCGGCGCAGGCACCGGGCCAGCAGGGCTGGCTGCTGCGCGTCGCCTCCGGCGAAGTGCATGACGTGCGCGACTGGGCGGAGCTGCAAAAGTGGATCGTCGAACGACGCGTCACCGCGGCGGATGAGATTTCTCGCTCTGGCGAAAACTGGCGACGGCTCGGCACCATCGGAGAGTTGCACGGCCTGTTCACCGACAGGCCAGGGTTGCCATCCGCTCCGCCACCAGAGCAAATCTCGCATCACGCCACTCCACCGCCGCTGCCGAAAGCGCCGCCTCCTCGACTCGGACAGATGCCGCCGCTACACAACCCTCCGCTGCTAAGCGACGAGTCGATCGCGACGCTCGATCCGGAAAGTCTCGAGCCGTTCGAAGCTCCGCGTCGTCGATTGCTGTGGGGGCTCGGTGCGGTGGGTGTCTTTCTCGTCGGCGCCGTAGGCCTCGGCGCCTGGCGCTACCAAGACGTTCATCGTTTTCTGTTCTCGCGCCCCCAAGAGGCGGCGAACGCGGCTGAGCTCGGTTGGCAAAGTTTTGCCAAAGACACCGAGGCCGACTATCGCGAGGCGGTAAAGCAGTTCAAACGCGCGCTCAAAGAGGACGATCGCAACCGCAGTGCGCTCGGCGGTCTGACCGAGGTGCACGCAACTTGGGCGTTTTATCTCGACCAAGCAGCGTGCGCAGGCATTGCGACCGCCGAGTCGGCAAAAACCCATTTGGCCTACGCGCAAACTTTTGCCGAACGCGCGCTTGCGCTTGGAGAGGCGGCAGAGACCAGGCGAGCGATTGCCGACTTGCGCCGAGTCGCTGGCGCCTCGCGCAGTGAAGTGCTGGCTGAGCTGCAGCGCACTAGAGAACCGGGCACGGCTGCAGACAACGACGCTGAGCTTTCGTTTCTGCGCGGCGCTTTGGCGTTGCGCGATGCTTTTCCCTGTCGGCGTGACGCAAACTCGCGTCCCGATCCGCAACTTGTTACCGAGGCAAAAATCAATCTCGGACGCGCCTTGGCTTTAAACGGTTTGCACCTGCGCGCCCAGTATCTGTTTGCCAAGTACTCCAGTGAAACCGGCGACCTCGTCGAGGGCAAGCGACTTGTCGAAGACATTCTTGCCAAGAGTCCGGGCCACACGCCCGCCCAAGACTTGCTTGCGCTTATCGACGACAAGATCGCACATCTGGCGCGGGATGGCGGCCAGGATGGTGCCACCGATGGGTCCACCGACGCCGGCGGTACTGCGACAACAGCGACGACCAAGCCCAATCCATCCGCTCCCAAGAATGGGCCACCCGGTGCTGCCGTCGAGGATCTGCTCGCCAAAGGCGACTACACCAAGCTGGTGCAGGCCGCCGACCGCGTGCTCGAGAGCGGCAAGACCGAAGCCGCGCGCAAACTCTACGAGCGTGCGCTACAGACCAAACCCGACGGCATCGAAGCGCAGTCGGGCCTCGGCTACTGTGACCTCGACAGTGAACGTTTCTTGGCCGCGGTCGATCGCTTCAAGCGGGTGCTCAGCGATGTGCCCAACTACGGCCCGGCGCTGATCGGCTTGGCTGAGTCGTACAAGGTGCGCGGACAAAAAGCCCGCTCTCTCGAGTACTACCAGCGCTACGTCGACGCGGTGCCAAGCGGCCCACGCGCCGAAATGGCCAAGAAAAATATTCGCGAGCTGCAAAGCGAGGCGCCGGAATCCGAAAAGCCGCCAGCTCCGCCGCCACCACCGGAAGTAGAAGAGAAACCTGTTCCGCCAGGGGCCGAATAGACGCCCTGACCATGAACGGGATTTCTCCAACAGAAAACACGACCAGACCGGAGATCGGCGCCTTCGTTCTCTCGCTCTTCGGCGTCATTTGCTTGCTGGTTGTCGCTTTCCACTTCGACGTCACTCAATTTGGTGACAGTTGCGCGGCCTGGCCAACGCTAGAGAATTCGTACGGCTTTATGGTGATTTATCTTAGCGCGCTTTTTTTTCTTACCCTCGGCTGGATCCGGTTTTCCAAGATCGATCTCTCGCTGTGCCGCGTGTTGATATTGGGCGCGATTCTTCACGCTATCGCGTTGGTGGCGCCGCCCTTCCTTTCTATCGACCCGCTCAACTACGCCGCCACCGCGCGCGCGGTCGGACACTTTCATCACAGCGCATTTGCGCCGATTCGCGAGGCGTTGCCGCCAGGCGACCAGTTTCTCGCCTTGATGCGAACCCAGGATCGTTGGCTCGGCACTGGGTACCTGCATGGCTTCGTCGCGATTGCAGCACTGGTCGGGAAACTCGGCGGCGACAGACTCTGGCTGTACCTGCGCCTGTTCCAAGCCGTCGCTGCGTTGTCGATCGGCCTTAGCGCCGCGGCGATCGGCCGCGCCCGAGGCGCTCGGGCCGCCGCGGTGGTTTTGTTTTGCCCGCTACCGCTCATCGAAGGAACCATGAACGCGCACAACGATGCCTGGCTGATGTTGCCGCTGGCGCTGTGCGCGCTCTCGCTCGAGCGAAGGCGACCCGGACTCGGTTTCTTAGCACTGCTCTCCGGCTTATTGATCAAAGCCACGGGTGTGCTGTCGGCCGGGTTCTTCGCGTTCACCGCCATCTTTCGTCGGCTGCGCCCTCATCTCAACATCTATCGCGTGCTGCTCGTCGGCATTGGTGGATTTTTTGTGCTCGGGCTGGCGCTGTTTGCTTTGCGTCACAATCCAATCTGGTGGCGCTTGCTCTGGCAGGTGGTTGGCGATCCCGACGCGCTACCGCGCTGCACCCGATCGCTTGAGTGTGTGCCGAGAGCGGTTCTTCATTTTGGTCTTCACCGTCCAATGATCGCTTGGGTTGTCGGCCTGGTTTTTCGTTTGGCGAGCGCGCTCTGGCTACTCTACGCTGCATGGCGAGCGGCGGGAGACGGAGAGCCGTTTCTCGCTTGGTTCGGCACAGCGTTGTTTGTTTTCTTGCTGTTTTTTCAGGCCGCGCTGTTCCCATGGTATCTGATGTCGGTAGTGGTGTTGTTGCCTTTCGCGTCCGATCGTTTTGCACTCGCGATGCGAGTCTTTTGCATCAGCTCGTTGTCCTGTTATCTGGTACGCATGCCGCTCAACTGCGAAAACTCCATGCTGTTTGTCGCCACCAAGGAGTTTCTGGAGATTCTGATCACCCAAGTGCCGCCGTTGTACGTGCTCGCTAGCGTCTGGCGCAACCAACGCAAGTCGCTCACTTCCGTCCCGTTGGCAACACCACCCTGAACCGAGTGCCCACCGCCACCTCGCTGTGCACGTCTATAGTTCCACCGTGGCGTTCAACAATTCCGTGCACAATCGACAGCCCGAGACCAGATCCCTCGCCGACCTCTTTGGTGGTGAAGAACGGATCAAAAATGTGCGGCAATGCGTCGGCGGCAATTCCCGGCCCGTTGTCGCTTACTTCGACAGTGATTTTGCCGTTTTCCTCGTCGGTAGAAATGCGAATCACTGGATCGGGGCGATCCTTGAGCGCTTGCGCGGCATTGGTTAACAGATTCATGAACACTTGATGCAGCGCGCTGGTGCCCAGCACCTTGCCGCTGCCGTTATAGTCGCGCTCGACGGCAATGCCGCCCTTTAGGTGGTGGCGCAACAGATCGAGCGAGCTGTCGATGCCGCGGTGCAAGTCGACGTCGACCTGTCGCGTCTCGTCGGCGCGCGAGTAGGTGTGCAGCGCCTGCACGATCTCTTTGGTGCGGTGGGCGCCGCGCTCCATTACTCCGAGCATGGCGCGGATCTCCTGGCCGTCCCTCGACGAAGCCGGCACAATTTTTTCAAGCCGCTCTTCGAGCGGACCGACGGTGTTGACCAGAGCGTTGACCGGATTGTTGATCTCATGGGCGATGCCGGCCACCAAGCGCCCCATCGAGGCGAGTTTTTCCGAACGCAAAAGCTCGCTCTGCGCGCGCTGCAAGTCGGCCGATCGGCGCGACACCTCGGCCTCTAAAAATCGGTTCATTTCCGTCGAGGTTTGAAATTTTTCGCTGAGTGCGCGCCGCATTTCTTCAAACGCTGTGGTCAGCCCTTCGATCTCATCGCCCTCTCCCGCCACCGACACCACCGACTCGGACAGGTTACCGCTCGCCATTTGGCCGACGCGCCGCTCGAGCTCGCGAATCGGCCGCGACAGATCGGTGGCCACCATGATCACCAGACCGAGCGACGCGAACAGCAAGCCGGCGAAAAAATAGACCAGCACCCGAATGTGCGGCGCCATCGACGGACTGCGGCTACGATAGCCGCGCAGCAACACCGCAACCGAACCAAGATCGCGCGACCCAATAAATAGGCGCTCGTAGCTGCCGGTGAGGTGCAGCGCCGACAGCTCGATCCAGCCTTCGGGCAGCCGCCTGAGCAGCGCCTCGCCAAATCTTGGCAACTGCGGCGCTGCAGTCTTGCCGCCACCAAGTGCGACCACGTGTGCGTCGGAGCCCGGCGGCAGATAATAAAAAATGGTGACGTCGTAGTCACTGACCAGCGCTTCAGTGCGCGCGGCAATGTTGCCGAGCTCGGCCACCACCTCGGCCGGCGAGAGCGCACCGCGCTCCGCTGCAAGTCGGCGCAAGGTCGCGAGCGTGGTGTCGAGTCGCATCCGGCTCTCATACTGGATGAACATGGTGGCTTGCGCTTTGTATTGCATAAACGACCAGCCGACCGAGAGCATACACAAGATCACCGTCAGCGCGCCGAAGCCGAGCAACATCCGACCGCGCACTGAAAGCGTCAGCGCGCGACGCGGCAGTCCGCGGTGGCGCTCGGCCATCGCCACCAAGAAGGGGCGCAGGGTCAAGCGGTGCCAGATCATTTCGTAGACCGCAACCCCGAGCGTCAAACCGGCCGCAACTCCGCTCATCAGGCTGGCGTTTTCAGAATCTATTTCGAAAAACCGAACGCTTTCGACGAACAACAAAATCTCGGCAATAAACCAGAGCACAATTTTCGCCAGCGTCAGTTGATAAGGAATCACCACTGCAGCGCGATGGGCCCGGGCCACCACGTCGTCGTCGAGTCGGCCGTCGCTGTCGAGCGCCGCGCGCAAATAGCGATCGATCGGGCGCTCGAGCAGCTTCAAGTAAACAAACCACACCGCTGTCAGCGCAAACGCGGTGAGCGGGAAATAGGTGCCAATATAAAAGTAGTGTTCCGAGTTGATCGGAACGAACACGCCAATGTAGCCGGCGATCGCGCAAATTCCGAGCGCGCCAGTGGTCAACGCGGTGAGCACGAAACGGGAGTGATAGCGGTCGGAAAAACGCCGCAGCGGGTCACTCGGGGCCATCGCCAGGATGGTCGAAAGAAAAAGTCGGTCGTACGCCAATGCGCGAAAAAGCCCGATGCCGAACGACAGCGTCGTCGTCAGCGACACCACCGCAAGCATCTGCTCAAACGAGAAGTGGACCCAGACAAAAAGTATCACCGCGACCACCAGCGACAGGCCAAACCACATCGTCGTGCGAAGCAGCAGCGCACGCCAAGGCAGCCGCAACAGCGCGTGATAGCCAGAAACCTCGGCCGTGGAACGACGCAGCGCTTGCTCAACCGGCCGGAGATCACGCCGCAACGCCATCACAAACACCGTCGTCAACAAAGTCCAACCGCCGAGCCCAACTACTGCGATCGGCCACTGCGCCGGCGGCGGCAGCGAAAAAAACCAACCAAGCGGCCACAAGATCGCCACCAGCTCGGCTGCATTGAGGAGCAGCTCCGCAATCACGATGCGGCGCCGAAATCGCCCGATGGTCATGAAACTTTTAGACGAGGCAGCAGATCGGCGTGCGGGCGAGCGATCAGCTCGCGACTGTGCAGTAGCTCCGGCGCAATCGAAGTCGCCGCCGCGTGCAGCGCTGCCTCGACGTCGGCCTGATCGCCCGCGACGATAAAGTAGCCCTTGCCACCGAGACCATCGGCAAGCCGCAGCTCGGCCAGGTTCACTGCTGCGGCTTTGCACGCTGCGTCGGCGGCCTGCAGCGACGAAGCCACACTGTTGGTTTCGATGATGCCAAGCGCTTCCCTCGCCTCAGTGAATGCGCCGCCGAGTGCGCCAAGCAGCAGTGTTGCCGCCTGCGACAGCTCGAGTTTGTCGACCAGAGTTGTCCCAGCGGCCTCGATGCCGGCGCGCATCGCTTCGTCGACTTCGGCGACGTCGCCCGAGACCAATACCACATGCTTGCCGGGAGAAATCGGCCGCACCAGCAGCAATTGCACCGGCGAACGTTTGACCATCGCATCCGCCACCACCAACCCGCGCGCGATGCTCGAAGTTTCAATCAGTCCAAGCGCCGGCCCGCGTACCTGCACCGACTGCCGCTTGCGCTCCAAAAAAGGCACCGGTTACACGAAGCGAAAATGATCTTTGAGCGTGCAGCGCCGCTCGCGCGTAAAACTGATCGCGGTGGTGAGGCCCTCTCCCGTCGGTGAGGCAATGGTAAATGAGGTGTAACCTTCGCCGTTAAAGCCGAGGCCGTTGAGGTTCGGCCCGTTCTTGACGAAAATTGAAGTATTGATGGTGCGCGCCATCGCCGACAGCGAATCGATGTTGGTGCCATACATCACCGCGGTGTGGCCGAATCCGTGCTCGCAGCGCTTGGCACCGGCGATCGCCGCAACCACATCGGGATAGCGCACGATGCCGATCACCGGCATCAGCAACTCATGTTGCACGAACGGATGATCCTCTGGTACCTCACAAATCGCCAAACGACAGTCGTCGCCGACCGAGACGCCGATCTGTTTCAAAATCACCCCGGCGTTTTTGCCGACAAATTTCTTGTTGGTGTGATCGCCCTCGAGAATCACGCCCTCGAGCTGCTTGACTTGACGATCGTTCATCAAATAGCAGCCCTCTTTGACCAACTTTTCTTTGAGTTGATCGACGATCGAAGAGACCGCGAGCACCTCTTTTTCGGCAGTGCAGATGATGTTGTTATCGATCGAAGCGCCGAGCACGATGCCGCGCGCCGCGACATCGAGATGCGCGGTCTCGTCGACCACCGCGGGCGGATTGCCCGGGCCGGCGGCGATCGCGCGCTTGCCCGAATTCATCGCTTCGCGCACCACGCCAGGACCGCCAGTGACGGTGAGAATGCGAACGAGCGCATGTTTCATCAGCGCTTGCGCGCTTTCGATCGTCGGCTCGGCGATCGAGCAGATGAGATTTGCCGGCCCCCCCGCCGCGGCGATCGCTTCATTGAGCAAATGCACGTGCCAAGCGCAGATTCGCCACGCCGAGGGATGGGTGTTAAACACCACGGCGTTGCCGCCGGCCAGCATGCCGATCGAATTGTTGACGATGGTCTCGGTCGGATTGGTGGTCGGCGTAATCGCGCCAAACACCCCGAACGGCGCGCGCTCGAGCACGGTGAGACCGTGGTCACCAGAAAATGAAATCGGCCGCAGAATTTCGGTGCCCGGGGTTTTCTCGGCGCACAGCGTGTTCTTTTTGATCTTGTCTTCGATCCGACCGAGCCCGGTTTCAGCGACGGCAAGCTCGGCCAACTCGCGCACGTGTTTGAGCGTCACCTGACGCATCGCTGCGATCATGCGGTTGCGGGTTTCGATCGGCGTCTTGTCGTACTCTTCAAATGCTTTGCGCGCCGCTTTGGCTGCCGACTCGACATCGGGAAAAATTCCCAACTTCCCTTGCGGCACTTTCGCGGTGGATTTTTTTTCGCTCGAGAAAGTCGGCCGCACCGGTGCGCGCGCCACCGCACGCTCTATCGCCTCGACTGGATTTTGCGGTAGGGCGCCGGCCGACGGACCCAAGCGCGCCATCACCTTCTCGACAATCTCCTGAATTCGCCGCTCGTCGACGTTCATGTCTTCAAATCCGCTCGTCCTGAGCTTGTGCTTCGACTCGGCTCAGCATCATCGGGTGCAGCACCGCTCGCCCTGAGCCTGTCGAAGGGTGCTTCGACTCCGCTACTCTCCGCTCAGTATGCACGGGCTTCATTGCTTCACGTAGCGGCGCGCGCCGTCGAGCTCAACCTCATCGACGATCGCCATGATGGTGGCGTCGACCGGACGATCTTTGGTGACTTTGGTCTGCCGCGCCGACGAGCCGGAAGCAAAAAGCACCACTTCGCCAACCCCGGCACCGACGGCGTCCACAGCAACAGTGGTTTGGCCAGTCGGGTTACCGTCGGCATCGCAGGCTTTGACGAGGAGAAACTTGAGCCCTAGAAGCTCTTCCTCTTTGCGCGTCGAGACCACCGTCCCAACGACTTTACCGATTACCATAACTGTTCATCCGTTCATCCTGAGCCTGTCGAAGGGCCGTCCTGAGCACCGCTCGCCCTGAGCTTGTCGAAGGGTGCTTCGACTCCGCGCTGCGCGCTTCGCTCAGCATGCTCGGTTTTTTCTACTTGCTCTCTTTGGCGGCATCGTTCTGTCGTCCAAGCGGCAGCACCAAGTCGATGTTGACGTGCGGACGCGGAATCACGTGCACGCTCACCAATTCGCCGACGCGCTCGGCGGCGCGCTGCCCGGCTTCGGTCGCCGCTTTGACCGCCGCGACGTCGCCCCGCACCACCGCGGTGACAAAACCGCCGCCGATTTTTTCATAGCCGACGAGCTCGACGCGCGCTGCTT